>NZ_JBHYKM010000001.1:145423-174362 GCF_042741435.1 Streptomyces sp. NPDC058955
GGCTGACTGTCTGTCGCGGAGAGTGGGTGTGTGGGAGGCGGCGGGGGCGCCCGCCCCCCCCCCCGCCAAGGAGGCCCTCCGGGCTTCGTTCCGGAGCTGGTGGACGACGCTGGCCACCGAGCTCGACGCCAACGGCGACGGTGTGATCACCGTCGAGGAGTTCCGCCCCTTCGTGCTCGACCCCGAGCGCTTCGGCCCCACGATCGCCGAGTTCGCCCAGGCGCTCTCCGCCCTCGGCGACCCGGACGGGGACGGCCTCATCGAGCGCCCGCTCTTCATGTCGCTGATGACGGCGATCGGCTTCGAGGAGCCGAACATCGACGCGCTCTTCGACGCCTTCGGCCCGGACGCCGAGGACCGCATCACCGTGGCCACGTGGGCGGACGGCATCAAGGACTACTACGCGCCGGACCTGGCCGGGATCCCCGGCGACCGGCTGGTGAGCGCGCAGGCCGTCTGACACGGCCGGCTCGCGCGTGTCCCGGGGCGGCAGGCCGTCCCGGGACACGCCGCCGGGCGGGCGGACGTCACGGCCGGGGCGGCCTGGGCTTGTGGGCGAAGACCCACCGGTTCCCTTCGAGGGCGTCGTTCGGCTCGGGGAGGGGACCGCGTCCGTGCCGCCGGGTGTAGTCGAAGGGCGTGCGCATCGACGTGGACCAGCCCCTGGCCGTCAGACGGCCCGCCGTGTCGGGGCGCGGTCCCAGGTCGAAGAGGTCGAGCAGGTCGATGCCGATCCGTTCCCGCGTCGCCGTGTAGATCGTGCTGTCGCGGTACGCCAGCAGGTCCTTCTCCAGCTTGGCCTCGAAGGCCAGGGCGCTGCCCCCGGTGGTCAGCCGGTCCACCGTGTCGATGAGCTGCGTCTCGGTGGGGCCCGGCAGGTAGAAGAGCAGCCCCTCGGCCAGCCAGACGCTCGGCGCGCCCGGGGCGTAGCCACTGGAGGTCAGCGCGGTGACCCAGTCCTCGCGCAGGTCGGCCGGGACCGGGACGCGCTTCGTCCTCGGCGCGGCCGACCGGTCCGTGAGGACCCGCTGCTTGAAGGACAGCACGCCCGCCCTGTCGATCTCGAAGACCACGCAGTCGGACGGCAGGTCCAGCCGGAAGGCACGCGTGTCGAGTCCCGCGCCCAGCAGGACCACCTGGCGGGCGCCCTCGTGGACCCACTTGAGGACGAAGTCGTCGAGGACCCGGGTCCGCAGCCCGAAGTAGCGGGCGAACCTGCCCCACAGCGGGTCGTCGTCCCCCTCCGGGACCTGTCCGATGTGTACCGGCCAGTCCGCGCACGCCGGGGCGGCACGGACGAAGTGTTCGGCGTGCACGTCCTGGGCCAGGCTGTCGTGGCGGTGGGTCTCGATCGCCCGGGCCGCGGCGACCAGGAGGGCGGTCATCCCCACGCCTCCTTCCACCCCTCCTTCCACGCCTCCCGCGTCGGCCCGCCCCGTCGTCGTGGCGGCCCCGTCTCCCCCGGTGGCCGGACGGGGGGACGTCTCATCGGTGGTGGAGATCTCGCTCATCGGTCTCTTCTCTCCGGCAGCAGGACGGGTTTGACCACGCGGCCGGCGTCGCAGTCGCGTTCGGCCTCGTTGATGTCGGCCAGCGGGTAGGTGCGGATCAGCTGGTCGAAGGGGAAGCGGCCGGCCCGCCACAGGTCGGCCAGCCGGGGTATCAGCAGTCCGGGTACCGCGTCGCCTTCGCAGATGTGGCGGAGGGAGCGGCCTCGGTCGAGCGTGCCCGGTTCGAGCGGCAGCGGGGTGTGGAGGCGGGCCACGAGGCCGAGGGTTCCGGTGGGCCGCAGGGCGTGGAGGGCGTGGTTGATGAGCGGGGCCGAGGCGGTGGTGTCCAGGGCGTACTGGGCTCCGCCGTCGGTCAGGCGTCGGAGTCGTTCGGGCAGTTCGCGTACTCCGGCGAACAGCGGTGTCGCGCCGAACCGTTCGGCCAGGTCCAGCCGTTCGGGTTGGCGGTCGACGGCCACGGTCCGCACGCCGGCGGCGGTGGCCGCCATCACGGCGGCCAGGCCCACGGCTCCGGCGCCGAGGACCGCGAGGGTGTCGCCGGGTCCCGCGGCGAAGGTGTTGAGCACGGCTCCGGCGCCGGTGAGGAAGCCGCAGCCGAGGGGCCCGAGCAGTTCGAGCGGCAGGTCGGGGTCGACCCGGACGGCGTTGCGGGCCGGGACGAGGGCGTACTGCGCGAAGGAGGACTGGCCGAACCACCGGGGAGCCAGCGCCCCTCCGGTCGCGTCGGTGAGTCGGGGTGGTTCCTCCTCGCGTCCCCCGAAGAGGTTGAGGGAGGCGAAGGAGTCGCAGTAGGCGGGGGCGGCGGCGCGGCAGTTCCGGCAGTGGCCGCAGGAGTCGAAGCTCAGCACGACGTGGTCGCCGACGTCGAGGGCGGTCCCGGGGCCGCCGCCCGTCGCCGCCACGACCCCGGCGCCCTCGTGGCCGAGGACCGCGGGGAGCGGGCTGCGGCCGGCCGATCGTCGTACCGCGAGGTCCGTACGGCACATCCCGGCTCCCGCGATCTCGACCAGGATCTCGCCGGGGCCGGGCTCCGCGGACAGGGCCACCTCCTCGACCGTGAACGGGGCCTCGTACGAGCGCAGGACCGCCGCCTGGAACCTCCTCGTCACGCCTCCTCCTGCGGTCGGTGGAGTACGAACGGCCGGAGGTTCCCGTAGAGGCCCCAGGGGCCGCCCGCGACGCCGACGCCGCTCTCCTTGACGCCCGCGAAGGGCTGGGCGAGGGAGAGTTCGGCGTGGTGGTTGATCCAGGCCGTGCCGCATTCGAGCCGGTCGGCCACCGCCTCGGCCCGGTCGGGATCGGTGCCCCAGACGGAGCCGCCCAGGCCGAAGCCGGTGCCGTTGGCCGCGTCGACGGCCTCGTCGAGGGTGCGGTACGGAAGCACCGGCAGGACCGGTCCGAACTGTTCCTCGGTCACCACCGGGCTGTCGGGCGGGACGTCGGTGAGGATCGTGGGGGCGAAGAAGTACCCCGCTCCGTCGAGGCGGTGGCCACCGGCCGCGGCCCGGGCGCCGTCCGCCAGGGCCCGCCGGGTGACCTGCTCGACCCGGGCCAGTTGGGGAGCGTTGTTGACCGGACCGATCCGGGTGTCCGGGTCGAGTCCGGATCCGACCGGGACGGTCTTCGCGCGCTGGGCGAGGGCTTCGACGACCTCGGCATGGAGGCGGGCGGGGGCGTAGACGCGTTTGACTGCCATGCAGACCTGCCCGCAGTTGCGGAACGCGGCCCAGAACAGCCGGTCCGCGATCCGGTCCACGTCCACGTCGTCCAGGAGGACGGCGGCGTCGTTGCCGCCGAGTTCCAGGGTGACCCGGGCGAGCGAGGTCGCCGCGGCCTCGGCGACGGCGCGGCCGGTGGGCACCGAGCCGGTGAAGGTGACGTGACGGATGCCCGGGTGGGCGGCGAGACGGGCACCGAGGGGTTCGCGGCCGGTGACGACGGTCAGGACGTCCTCGGGCAGGACGTCCGCGAGGACGGAGCCGAGCAGCCGGGTGGCGAGCGGGGTGTGCGGGGACGGTTTGAGGACGACGGTGTTGCCGGCCGCGAGGGCGGGCGCGAACTTCGCCGCCGCGAGCTGGAGCGGGAAGTTCCACGGCACGATCGCCGCCACCGGCCCGACGGGCCGCCAGCGGACCTCGCTGTGCACGGGTCGGCCGTCGTCGATCCGACGGGTCCTGGGGGCCAGGTCGGCGAAGTAGCGCAGCCGGGCCGCCGTGCGGGCGATCTCGGCGTACGACTCCGCCAGGGGCTTGCCCTGTTCCCGTGTGAGCAGCGGGGCGAGGTCGTCTCCGGCTGTTTCCACGGCGTCGGCCGCGGCGCGCAGGGCGGTGGTACGGGCGGCGGGGTCGGCCCGCCAGTCGTGCCAGGCCCGCTGGGCCCGGGCGACCACCTCGTCCAGCGCGTGCGGCCGCTCGTCGGGGGCGTCGTCGAAGGCCTGCCCGGTGGCCGGGTCGACGACGGCGAGGCGTGCGGGACGGCGCTCGGGGACGCGTCCGGCTTCCGGTGTCGGCATCCCGCTGGTCAGCTCACGGCCCGGGGACCGACGGCGTGTTCCCGGGCCTGCCGGTCCATCTCCGCCCGGAAGGCGGCCACCAGATGCGGCTGGATCCTCCCGGCGTTGCGGTCGCCGCCCGAGCAGACAGCTCCCCGCACGCCGACGATGTCCGTGCCGATCTCGGTCAGCGGTCCGAGGTCGCCCTGCTTGACGCTGCCCGCCAGGGCGGCGAGCAGACCGGACGCGTGGGCGCGCCGGACGAACTCGGCGCAGGCGTCGGGCGGGACGTGGTCGAAGAGCCGTGTGCCGTCCTTGATCGCGGTGTCCAGCATGGCCGCGTCGGCGCCTGAGCGGGCGGCGATGTCGGGCAGGGCGAGCGGGTTGACGCAGCCGACGCGGTGGGCGTCGGCGTAGCCCGAGGCGACGACGAGCGCGTCGGGGCGGTGGTCCTTCACCGCGCGGACGACCGCCCGCATCACCTCGACTCCCTGCTCGGGAGTCGTGCAGCCGTACAGGCCGACCTTGATGTACGTGGCTCCGGAGACGACCGCGCCCAGCGCGGCCTGGGCCACCGTGCCGGGCTTGTACGGCACGTCCCCCACGGTGGCGGACACCGGCTTGTCCGCCGGCACCGCGTCCCGGATCTCCCGGATGACCCAGGGGAAGTTGGCGCCCAGCGAGCCCTCGTCGGGCTTTTTGACGTCGACGATGTCGAGGTGTTCCGCGGCCTTCGCGCAGTCGAGGGCTTCCTCGACGCCGTCCGGGGAGATGAGAAGCAACACCGTGAGCTCCTTCCGCCGCATGTCCGCCTGGCCGAGGAGAGGACAGGGGTGCGGATCACCTGGTCCACCTGGTTCACCCGCGATGCGCTCATCCTTTCCGTCGCCCCCTGGGCACCGGTAGGGCGCGCGGAGCACGCAGGAGGTGCCTGACGGCGCTCGCGTGAAGCGGTGTGCGCCGTCGTGCACCGGCGTGCACACTTTGGACCGGTGTCCGCCGAGGTGTGTCCCACCCTGCAGACCGCCCCCGATGCCCCCTTGCGCGCTCCGGGCCGACACCTCACGGCCTCGCCGGGCCGGCGCGCCCGTCGCTCGCGGTCGACGAGGATCCGTTCCTGCCGGCGCTCGGGCGGGCGGTGCACGGCCCGGCACGCCGAGCGGCCCCCGGAGGACTGGGCCTCCTGGTGGGCGGCGGCCGCCGCCCACCAGGGCTTCGCGGAACTCCTCGCGGAACGGGCCCGCCGTGGCACCGGCCCGGGCGGCGACAACGGTCTCGGCGCCCGGGACCACGCGGAGCTGCTGCGCGAGGCCGGGTTCGCCGCCGTGGGCACGGTGTGGCAGTGCGGCCCCAGCGTGGTGCTCGCGGCGGTACGGGGAGGGGGCGGAGGACCTGACGCGCCGTGAGAGCACGCCCCTTAAGGCCGGCTTCAGTTGCCCGTGGGCGGGGCATCCTGGTACGGGTTGCGGGGCGGGGCGACCACCTTCAGCGCGCCGACGTCCATGGCCGGGACGGGGTCCTCGACGGTGACGTCCTCGGGCCGCCAGAGGCCCGTGACCTCGACCCAGGTGTCGTTGCCGGGGGCCTTCACACCGTGCACCTCCACCCGCATCGTCCGCGCGTCGCCCGCGCAGCAGCCGACCTTCAGGCGGTTGAGGTACCAGGTGTCCGGGCTCTTGCCGGCGGTGACGAACCCGAGCAGCCGGATCTTGCGGCCCCGCAGGCTCGTGGAGTCGTACACGGAGCGCCCGATGAACTCCTCCAGGGCCATGGGCGTCGTCGGCGCGTCCGCCAGCTCCTCGTACGCGGTCCGCTCGACGCGGGCCGCCCCGCCGTCCCGCGAGGCCGTGAAGGAACCGAGCGCCGGCGGCGCGACGAACAGGAGGGTGAGGGCCGGTACGGCGAGCAGCCAGGCGACCCGCGAGGCACCACCGTGCCCGTGCCTGTCCCCGTGCCCGTCGTGCGCGTCGCCGTGGTCGTCCGCCGGATCGTGCCAGTACCGGTCCCCGGAGGCGTCGCGCCGCAGCACCGGCTGGCGCAGGCGTCGCGCCACCTCGGCCCCGAGGCCCGCGAGGCCCAGGAGCACCAGCAGGACGCCGGACGCGACGAGGTAGGGCCACAGCCCCTCCTTCACGTACCGGAGGTACATGTCGCTGCGCACGGTGGCGCGCAGCAGGCCGGCGCCGGTCAGCGCGAGGAGCAGGGGCAGGCCGAGTTCGCCCAGCGGGCGGGGGCGGGCCGCCCGGGCGGGTCGTCCGGTCACAGCAGGACACCTCCGACGAGGACGCAGGTCAGGACGGCCACGACGAACGTGGCGGCGCTGAAGCGCACCGCGAACGCCCGCCCGAAGGCTCCCGACTGCAGGGCGATCAGCTTCATGTCGACCATCGGCCCCACCACCATGAAGGCGAGGCGGGCGGTGGGTGAGAAGCCCGTGAACGAGGCCGCGACGAACGCGTCCGCCTCCGAGCACACCGAGAGCAGCACCGCGAGCACCGCCGCCACGAGGACGCCCAGCCACGGCGAACCGGAGAACACCTCAAGGACGGAGGGCGGTACGAGGACGTTGAAGGTCGCCGCCGCCATGGCGCCGACGACCAGGAAGCCGCCGGCGTGGAGGAAGTCGTGCTGCAGCCCGCGCCGGAAGGCGACCAGCCGGCTCGCGCCGGGCGCGTGGTCCGCGTGCCCCGTCGGCAGGCGCAGCCATTCCTCGCGCCCCCACCGGATCCAGAGCCAGCCCATGACGACCGCCGTGACGAGCGACGCACCGAATCGCGCGGCCACCATCTCCGGGCTGCCGGGGAACGCGATGGCGGTCGAGACGAGCACGACCGGATTGACGGCGGGCGCGGCCAGCAGGAAGGTCAGGGCCGCGGCCGGTGCCACGCCCCGGCGCATCAGGCTGCCCGCGACGGGAACGGAGGCGCACTCGCACCCCGGCAGCACCACCCCGGCGGCACCGGCCACCGGCACGGCGAGCACGGGGTTGCGGGGCAGCACCTTGGAGAAGACCCGGGCGGGGACGAAGGCTCCGATGGCCGCCGACACGACGGTGCCGAGAAGCAGGAACGGTACGCCTTGGACGACGATGGCGACCAGCAGGGTCCGCCAGGCCCCGAACGCCGCCCACCCGAACAGCCGCTCCAGCCACGGCCCGACGGGCACCATCACCAACGCGGCCCCGACCAGCACGGAACCCGCCCTGCGAGTCCACCCCGAGCGCGGCTCCGCGGCGCCGATGTCGCCACCGGGAGTCCCCGGGTGAGGGGGCGGTGATGGTGGTGGTGATGCCGTCGCCGTACTCGCCGAGACCTCGGCCACGCCGCGCCCCCTCGCTCTGGTCCACCGTGGTGCGGCGGAACGGGTCCAGCCCGCCCGGAGATCACCCGGCGCGAGCGGGCACACAATAGCCCACGACAATCATGTTCATCTACGGCCGGCGGCCGGTGACATGGACGCCGAACGGGATCGTCGTGACGGAACGGGACGCCCTCGCGCGGCTGTCAGATGCGGACGATCTCCGCGGCGCCGAAGGAGACGTCGAAGCGGTCGCACCAGATGCTCACGCTCGTGTAGGCCGACAGGTCGAGGTCCGCCGGCAGTGGGTAGTTCTGGTCGCCCTTGTTCCCCTTGAGCCTGGCGAGGTTGACGTACTTCCCGTCGTCGAAGACGCCCCAGCCGGCCTTGCCCTCCTTCACCGGCGCATCGCTCAACCACACGCGCAGGTCGGGGCCGTTGCTCGTGTCCAGCCCTTCGAGGCGGAGCGTGTGGGTGCCGTCCGCGAGCCGGACGATCTTCACCGTGCCCGTCGTCGTGTGCTCGTGAGTGACGAACGACCCCCGGGCCACGGTGGTCGGGCCGACGGACGGCGTCGGGGCCGTGGAGGGGGACGGGCTCGTGGGCACCGTCCGCGTCGCCGTCGGCGCGGCCGCGGAGGGCAGCGCCTCGTTGACGGTCTCGTCCACCCACAGCGCCCAGGGCTCGAACCACACCAGCCCCGCCCCCACGATCACCGCGGTGACGACCGCCGCACCCGCCCACCGCTGCTTCTTCGTGACGCGCCCCACGGCGCACCTCCTTCACCCTCGTGCCTTCTCCGGACCATCCCACGCGACCGGGAGGGCGAGCGGAAGGTCCTGCCTGATGACGAAAGGCTTACGGCCCGGCGTGGACGGCTCCTGGAATCCGGGGCGGTCCGTAGCGTCGCACCCATGCGCGTACTCGTCACCGGAGGAGCCGGCTTCATCGGCTCGCACATCGTCACCTCGCTCCGCCGGGCCGGCCACGAGCCAATCGTGCTGGACGCCCTGCTGCCCAGCGCGCACCCCACCGCACCGGACCGGCCGGAGGTGGAGTTCCTGCACGCCGACGTCCGGGACGCGGCAGGTGCGCGGGCGGCGCTCCGCGGCGTCGACGCGGTCTGCCACCAGGCCGCCATGGTCGGCCTCGGCAAGGACTTCGGCGACGCACCCGCGTACGTGAGCTGCAACGACCTCGGGACGGCGGTGCTGCTCACGGCGATGGCGGACCTCGGTGTGCACCGGCTCGTGCTCGCCGGGTCGATGGTGGTGTACGGGGAGGGACGGTACGAGTGCCCCCGTCACGGTCTCGTGCGGCCGGGCCCCCGCCTCCCCGAGGACCTGGAGGCAGGGCGCTTCGAACCGCTGTGCCCCGTCTGCGGCTCCGAACTCGCTCCCGGCCTGGTCGTCGAGGACGCGCCCGCCGATCCGCGCAACGTGTACGCCTCGACGAAGCTCGCCCAGGAGCACCTGGCGGCCGCCTGGGCCAGGTCGACGGGGGGCACGGCGGTGTCGCTGCGCTACCACAACGTCTACGGACCGGGGATGCCCCGCGACACCCCGTACGCGGGGGTGGCCTCCCTGTTCCGCTCCGCGCTCGCCCGGGGAGAGGCGCCGCGGGTGTTCGAGGACGGCGGTCAGCGGCGGGACTTCGTCCACGTACGGGACGTGGCGGCCGCGAACGTGGTCGCGCTGGAGGCCGTCGAGGGACTGCCGGCGGGTGCGCTCACCGCCTACAACGCCGGCAGCGGCGACCCGCACACGGTGGGCGAGATGGCGACGGCCCTGGCTCGGGCCCACGGCGGTCCGCGGCCGGTGGTGACGGGCGGGTTCCGGCTCGGGGACGTCCGGCACATCACCGCGGACTCGTCACGGCTGCGACGCGAACTGGGCTGGCGTCCGGAGGTCGGTTTCGCGGAGGGCATGGCGGAGTTCGCCCTGGGGGAGCAGCGGGCGTCGGCCGTCGTCGGGGGGTGACCGGACGGGCGACCGGGAGGGCGGCGCGCGCGTCGCCCGGGAGAACCGCCACGGGGGCCGGCCGCCGCCCGACCGGCGGACGCGCGGGCCACCGCACAGCGCCACCGCTTCCTCCGGGCACGGCCTCGGAACGGGAGGATGCGTCCGGCCGGGCTCCCCCACCCACCGCGGGTCCCGTGAGGGCCGTTCAGCCCGCCGCGGTCGGCAGGGTGACCTCGAAGCGACAGCCGCCCGGCACGTTGCGCACGTCGGCGTGGCCCTCGTGCGCCTCGACGATGCCCCGGACGATGGCGAGGCCGAGGCCGGCCCCGGCCGGCGGGGTGCGGGCCTCGGTGCCGCGCCAGCCGGTGTCGAAGACCCGGGGCAGCTCCTCGTCCGGGATGCCGCCGCAGCCGTCGGTCACCGACAGCACGACGGCGTCCGCCCTGCGCTCGGCCGCGACGGCGACCGTGCCGTCGGCGGGGGTGTGGCGGATGGCGTTGACGAGGAGGTTGGCGAGGACGCGGGTCATCTCCTTGCCGTCCACCTCGACCGGGACGGCCGCGACCTCCTCCCCCAGGAGCCGCACACCCCGTTCGCGCGCGAGCGGGTCGGCGCCGCTCAGCGCCCCGTCGACCAGGTCGTACACGGACATCCGGCTGGTCCTCAGGGTCAGCGCGCCGGCGTGGATGCGGGAGAGTTCGAAGAGGTCGGTGACCATGGCGGTGAGGCGTTCGACCTCGGTACGGATCTGGCGGTGGTAGCGGGCGGGGTCGGCGGCCATGCCGTCCTCCAGGGCCTCCGCCATCGCCCGCAGTCCGGCGAGCGGGGTGCGCAGGTCGTGGGAGATCCAGGCGACGAGTTCCCGGCGGGACGCCTCCAGGGAACGTTCGCGCCCGCGGGAGGCGTCCAGTTTGGCGCTGGTGGCGGCCAGTTCGCGGGTGAGGGCGGCCAGTTCGGCGGTGGCGGCGCCGTCGGGTGCGGAGAAGCTGCCGCCGTCGCCGAAGTCACGGGCGGCGCGCGCGAGAGCGCGGCTGCGGGCCACGACCCACCTGCCCAGGACGACGGCGGTGCCCAGGGAGACCAGCGCGGCCATGGCGACGACGACGGTCACCACCCACAGGTCGTGCGGGGACAGGAACATCGCCTGGGCGACGGCGAGCGTCCCGGCGAGCATCGCGGTCACGGTCACGGCGGCGACGACCGTCAGCGAGACGGCGACCGAGCGGTGGCGCACGAGGCGGAGCACGACCGCCCCGACGAATCCGGCGAAGACGGCGCCGGCCAGGGCGAACGCGGCGATGAGCAGGACGTCCTTCATCCCGTGGTGCCCTCCGGTTCGAAGCGGTAGCCGACGCCCCACACCGTCTGGATCAGGGCCGGCCGGGCCGGATCGTCCTCGATCTTGGCGCGCAGCCGGCGGACGTGGACGGTCACGGTGGACAGGTCGCCGAAGTCCCAGCCCCACACCCGCCGCATCAGATCCTCCCGGCTGTGCGCCGCCCCGGGACGCTCCAAGAAGTACGCCAGGAGATCGAACTCCCGCAGGGTGAGGGCGAGTTCGACACCGCCGCGGCTGGCCCTGCGGGTCGCGGGGTCGACGGTCAGGTCGCCGGCGCGCAGCGCGCCCCGGGGGCCGGCCGGTGCCGCCGGGTGGCTGCGGCGTATCACCGAGGCGACGCGCAGGACGAGTTCGCGCGGGCTGAACGGCTTCGTGACGTAGTCGTCCGCTCCCACTTCCAACCCCGTGATGCGGTGCTCCTCGTCACCGCGCGCCGTCAGCATGATCACCGGAACGGGCCCGGCGGACCGCAGCCGTCGGCACACCTCCAGGCCGTCCAGGCCGGGCAGCATCAGGTCGAGGACGACGAGGTCGGGCCACCGCTCCCCGGCTCGGCGCAACGCGTCGAGGCCGTCGGCCGCGTGCTCGACGAGGAAACCGGCCCGTTCCAGATAGCCGGTGACGACCTCGGCGACCGTCGGGTCGTCGTCCACCACCAGGATCCGGCCCCCGCTCCCGGGGGCGCTGTGCTCGCTCATGGCGCACAGACTCGCATCCGCTCCGGGACGGCTGCCACGGCCACCCGGGCGGACGTCGCCCGGCGTCCGCGTTTCGTAAGGACTTCCACGGCCCCGAACCGCTCCGCGATTCCTACGGTGAGAGGCGTGACCTCCATGACCGCAGATGTCGTCCTTCCCTGTCTCGACGAGGCCGAGGCCCTGCCCTGGGTGCTGGCCCGCATCCCCGCGGGGTGGCGGGCGATCGTCGTCGACAACGGCTCCACCGACGGTTCCGCCGCGCTCGCGGCCGGCCTCGGCGCCACCGTCGTGCACGAGCCCCGGCGCGGCTTCGGCGCCGCCTGCCACGCGGGGCTGCTCGCCGCCGAAGCCGAGTTCGTCTGCTTCTGCGACTGCGACGCCTCCCTCGACCCCGGCCTGCTGCCCGGCCTCGCGCGTGCGGTGGCCGACGGCTCCGCCGACCTCGTCCTGGGCCGCCGCCGCCCCACCGCGCGCGGCGCCTGGCCCGCCCACGCCCGGGCGGGGAACCTCGCACTGTCCCGGCTGCTGCGACGTCGTACCGGCCTGCGGCTGCGCGACCTGGGCCCCATGCGGGTCGCCCGGCGCGAGGCGCTCCTCGGTCTCGGCCTGTCCGACCGCAGGAGCGGCTACCCGCTCCAGATGGTCGTCCGGGCCGCCGACGCCGGCTGGCGGGTCCGGGAGGTGGACGTGCCCTATCTCCCCCGTTCGGGCCGGTCGAAGGTCACCGGCACCTGGCAGGGCACCTGGCAGGCCGTGCACGACATGCGCCGTGTCCTGGACGAGCCGGCGCCGGTCGGCGGTGGACGCCCGTGACCGCCCTCCTCGTCATCGCCAAACAGCCCCTGCCCGGCCGGGTCAAGACCCGGCTCACTCCCCCGTTCACCCCGGCGGAGGCCGCCGCCCTCGCCGAGGCGGCCCTCACCGACACGCTCACCGCCGCCGCGCGCGTACCGGCGGACCGTCATGTGCTGGTGCTCGACGGACAGCCCGGTGGCTGGCTCCCGTCCGGCTTCGAGGTGGCCCCGCAGGCGGCGGGCGGGCTGGACACACGGCTCGCCGCCGCGTTCGCCGGCTGCGACGGTCCGGCGCTGCTCATCGGCATGGACACCCCGCAGGTCACCCCCGAGCTGCTCGCCCCGGCCCTGTGCTGGGACGCGTACGACGCCTGGTTCGGCCCCGCGGCCGACGGCGGCTTCTGGGCCCTCGGCCTCGCCTCCCCCGACCCCGCCCTCCTGCTCGGCGTCCCGATGTCGCGCCCCGACACCGGCGCCGTCCAGTACGCGCGGCTGCGCACGGCCGGACTGCGGATCGGCACCCTGCCCGTGCTGCGGGACGTCGACACCGCCGAAGACGCGCGTCTCGTGGCGGGCCGGACTCCCGGCAGCCGCTTCGCCGCCCTGCACTCCGCCTTGACCGCGGCCTCGGCGGGAGCGGGCGCGTGACCGCGACGACGGCCTGGCGCGCCGATCCGTACAGCGACGCCCTGCGCACCGGGCGGGGCCCGCTCTTCCTGCGCCGTGACGACGGCCGGCTCCTGCCCCTGGAGGTCGAGCGCTGGTGCGGGGCGCCCGACCGCGCGGACCGGTCCGTCCTGGACCGGTGCCACGGCGCGGTCCTCGATGTCGGATGCGGACCGGGACGTCTCGTCGCCGCCCTCGCCGCCGAGGGGCGCCGCGCGCTGGGTGTCGACGTCAGCCCGGAGGCGGTCGCCCGTACCGTGCGGCTCGGCGGGACCGCCCTGTGCCGCTCGGTCTTCTCCCCGCTGCCCGGGGAAGGGCGCTGGGACACGGTCCTGCTCATCGACGGCAACGTCGGCATCGGCGGGGATCCGGCCGCTCTGCTGCGCCGACTGCGGCAGGTCGCGTCCCGCTCCGGCCGGTTGATCGCGGAATGCGCGCCTCTGGACGTCGACGAGCGCTGCGACGTGCGGGTGGACGACGGCCGGGGCGGACGGGGCACGCCGTTCCCCTGGGCCCGCGTCGGCGTTCGCGCGCTGTCCGCGCACGCGGCCGCCGTCGGCTGGACGGTGTCCGAACGATGGGACCTGCGGGGCCGCCACTTCGCGACCCTCACGCGTCAGTCGTCGTCCGTGCTCCGCTGAGGCCGCCGCCGCCACCGTCGTACGAGGATCACGGCCACCGTCACCACGGCCACCGCCGCGAGGACGACCACGAGGTTGCGTCCGTACGGCAGCGGCAGGGCGGAGGGGTTCGGCGGCTCCCCGGGCCGGAGCAGCAGCGGCAGCGTGATCAGCACCAGGCTTCCCGCCACGACCAGTGCGCCGCGCAGCACCCCCCGTTCGGGGCGTCCGACGAGCGACAGCCCGACGACGAGGACCAGCGGGGCGATGATCCCGTCGTGCAGGACGACCGCCCCGGCCAGCCACACCAGCACGCCCAGCGGGTCCGGCTGGTCCGCCACGCGCCACGCGCCGATGCCGATCAGGACGAGTCCCAGGCAGCCGGCCCCGTACCGGAGCACACCCGCCGTCCTCACAGCACGTCCAGGCGGTGGACCCACTTGGTCTGCAGCACCCCGGGCCGGTTGGGGGCGATGATCCGCGCGGGGAAGCCGTGGTCCAGGGAGAGGGGCTGCCCGTTGAGCGTCAGGGCGAGGAGGGTGAGCGGATCGTCCGCGTACTCCGCTCCCATCTCCATCACGCGGTAGGCACCGCTCACCTCCAGCGAGGTCACCCGCACGGCGTCCCGTCCCGGCCGTCCGCCCGCCCGCTCCAGCAGGTCCCGTACGCGTACGCCTTCCCAGTGGGCCTCGACGCTCCAGCCCTCGACGCAGGCGATCGGCAGCCGCGCGGCGGTCCGGGACATCGCCCGCAGGTCGTCGAGACCGAGGGTGTACGGGCGGGGTCCGGCGACCTCCAGCCGCCAGGCCCGCAGGCGCGGGGCCGACACGCCCGCCGCGGCGGCGGTCCGGTTCACCGGCAGCCCTTGCGGGCCGTGGTCCGGGTGCCGGGGGGCGAGCAGGTCGAACCGCCGCAACGGCGTGAAAGACTGGCCCACCGTCGTGAGGGTCACCGCCGCGACGGCGGCGCCCGTGCCGAGCAGGAGGGAACGGCGGTCCGGGGCGTCCTCGGCGGGCAGCGCGAGCGTCCCCTCCGAGCGCCTGCCCCAATGGGCGGTGATCTCGGGGGCCTTGACCGCGACGTGCAGCAGGATCGAACCCGTCACCACCCACGCGACGGCGAAGTGCACGGGCACGAAGGAGAAGGGCCAGGGATACCACTGGACGATGTTGAGCAGCCCGGTCAGCACCTGGAACACGGCCGAGGCGACCAGGACCGCGACGGACAGCCGCTCCAGCGCGTGGCGCGCGGACCGGACCGGCGGCCACACGAACAGGCGCGGATACACGGCCCAGAGCTTGACCAGGAGCAGCACGATCGCTGCCAGTCCGGTGGCGACGTGCAGCCCCTGGGTGAGCCGGTAGCCCCACACCGGCCGGGTGGGCAGGTCGTCGGCGAGCCAGTCGGGCGGGTGCTGGAGGTAGTGGCTGACGAGGCCGGTCGCGAAGCAGACGGCGAATGCCGCGCCGAGCCACCGGCCGACGACGGTCGTCGTCCGGGCGTCGTGCAGTCGGCCGGTGAAGGCGGGCGGGCGGAGTGCGGGCAGGGTGATCCGTCGCGGCCCGGGCATGCGGGAGGTCATGACGTCCATGACACCGCCGCGCGCCTCCGCGCGGAGGGTCCGACACCTTACGGAACCCGAACGCTCCGACGGGTCGCCCGCCCGGCGGCCCGGCGCGCTGCGAGGCTGCGCCCATGCTTCGTGCCCGTCCGCTCGTCGTCACCGTCCTGCTGCTCGCGGCCCTGACCACCACCCTGGTCCTCCTGCTCGGCAAGGACACCCGCGGGGTCCCGTTCCTGACGGTGTACGCGGGATGCTGGGCGCTGTTCGCGGCAGGCGTGGTCGCCCTGCGCCGGGTCCCCGCCCGCGCGGTGGTCCCGCTCGTGCTCGCGGGCGCGGTCGCGGTCACCGCCACCGGGCTGGTGGCCGGGCCGCGGACGAGCACGGACGCCTACCGGTACGCGTGGGACGGTCGTGTGCAGGCGGCCGGCATCACCCCCGACCACCACCCCCCCCCCCACCCCCCCCGTGTCGGGTGGCGCTCGGCTGGTCTTGGCCCCGCCCCGGCCGCCTGCGCGCACGGCCGCGACCTCGCCCCGCTGGCCGACGGCGGGTGCACCCGCATCAACCGGCCGGCCGTGCACACGATCTACCCGCCGGTCGCCGAGGGCTGGTTCCTCCTGGTCCACACCCTCACGCCGGCCGGCACCCGTCACCAGGCGCTGCAGACCGGCGCCGCCGTGCTCTCCCTCGCGGTGACCGGCCTGCTGGTCACCGTCCTGCGCCGCGGAGGCGACCCCCGGCAGGCCGCCCTGTGGGCCTGGTGCCCGGCCGTACCCGTCGAGGCCGTCAACAACGCCCATGCCGACGTCCTCGCCGTCCTCTTCTCCGTCGCCGCCCTCGCGGTCGTCGCCCGCCGCCGCGTCACCGGCGGCATCCTGCTCGGCCTCGCGATCGCCACGAAACTGCTGCCCGCCGTCCTTCTCCCGGGTGCGGTGTCCGGGCTGCGCCGCCCGCGAACGGTCCTGGCGGTCGTGGTTCCGGCGCTGACGGTCGTCGGGACGGTCTACGTCCCGTACCTCCTGCTCTCCGAGGGCTCGGTCCTCGGCTACCTGGGCGGCTACGCGCAGGAGGAGGGTTACGACGACGCGGCGGCCGGCGGCCGGTACGCCCTGCTGCGCCTCGTCCTGCCCGACGCGTGGGCGCCACCGGTCGTCCCGCTCGTCATGACGGCGGTGACGCTCGCGGTCTGGTGGCTCGGCGACCCCGAGCGCCCCTGGCGCGGCGCCCTGCTCACCACCGGAGCGGCCTTCCTCCTGCTCACCCCCGGCTACTCCTGGTACGCGCTGCTGCTCATCGCCCTCGTCGCGCTGGACGGACGGTGGGAATGGCTGGGCGTCGCCCTCGCCGGTGCCGTCGCCTACCTCGCGGGACCGGTCATCGGCGTCGCGTGGGTGACCGCGGCGTACGGAGCCGCCGCGCTGATGGTCGGCGCGGGCCGGTGGGTCCGGCGCAGGGCCCGTCACGCGTGCGGTGCGCCGCACGGACGACCACGGCCGGTGGCGCCCTCGGGCATGCGGCCCGACCGGCGGGGATCGGGCCACCACGACCGATGGGGCAGTCCGGACGTATCGTGAGAACAGGTGTCTCTCCCGGCGCGCCCACCGACGTCTGGTGGAAGGATGGGCCATGTCCACTCCCGGAACACCGCGGCCTCCTGTCGATGGTGCCCAGCAGGAGGCGTTCGCCGCAGAGGTCCTCGACGTCCTGAACAAGAGCGCCCTCGCCCTGCTGACCAGCGTCGGTCACCAGTGCGGCCTGTTCGACACGCTGGCCGGCCTCCCGCCGTCGACCAGCGCCGAGATCGCCGAGGCGGCGGGGCTGGACGAGCGGTACGTGCGCGAGTGGCTGGGCGGCATGGTCGTCGGCCGATTCCTGGAGTACGACCCGGAGCGGGCGACGTACGTCCTGCCACCGGAACACGCCGCCTGTCTGACGACCGCGGCCGGCCCCGACAACCTGGCGGGGATCATGCAGTACATCGGGCTGATGGGCCAGGTCGAGCAACAGGTGGTGCGCTGCTTCCGCGAGGGCGGCGGCGTCCCGTACGCGGCCTATCCGCGCTTCCAGACCCTGCAGGCCGAGGAGAGCGCCCGGGTCTACGACGCGGCGCTCGTGGACACGATCGTGCCGCTGGTGCCGGGACTCGCCGAGCGACTGCGGGAAGGCGTCGACGTCCTGGACGTCGGCACCGGGCAGGGGCACGCTCCGCTCGTGCTGGCCCGGGCGTTCCCCGCCAGCCGCTTCGAGGGCCTGGACCGGTCGGAGTCCGCCATCGAGACCGCACGTGCCGAGGCGGCGCGCTCCGGGCTGGACAACCTCCGCTACACGCAGGCCGATTCGGCACGGATCACCGGGGAGTACGACGTCATCACCGCGTTCGACGTGATCCACGACCTGGCGCGGCCGGCCGAGACCCTGACCGCGATCGCCGGGTCCCTGCGCCCGGGCGGCACGTTCCTCATCGGCGACATCGCCGCCTCCAGCCGGCTGGAGGAGAACATCGGGCACCCCTTCGGTCCAGCGCTCTACACGTTCTCCGTCTTCTACTGCATGACGACCTCGCTCAGCACCGGCGGCGCGGGCCTGGGCACGGCCTGGGGCCAGGAGACGGCGGAGCGGATGCTCCGGGACGCCGGCTTCGCGAGCATCGACATCAGGACCGTGGACGGCGACCCGATCAACGTCTACTACGTCGCGACCAAGCCCGGTCCCGGGCGGTGACCCCAACCTCCCCTGGACCGAGGGGGCACGGAGCACACGGCGTACGCGTCCTCGACGACGGCTCCCCGAATCCCGATTGTCGTTCGCCTGTCCGTATTGAATGATGGCGTGCGCATCCGGGGCGCCCGCGCAGGTCTCCGGGAGATTCGGGGAGAGGCTCCATGGACACCGGCCGAGACACCGCACGACCCTCCGCTTCTCCTGGGCGGTTGTTGCTCGGTTACGTACGACCGCACCGCTGGACGCTGTTCGCGGGGGCCGTGCTGGCGCTGGTCACCGGGGCCACCGGACTCGCCCTGCCGCTGGTGGCCCGGTCCCTGATCGAGAGCCTGTCCGACGGCGAGCCCATCACCGGGGCGCTGCTGGCCATGTCCGCGCTGGTCCTTGCCAACGCCGCGCTCGGCGCGCTCGGTTCGTACGTCCTGCGGCGCACCGCCGAGTCCGTCGTGCTCGGCGCGCGGCGCACCCTGTCGTCCTACCTGCTGCGGCTGCGCATCGCCGCCGTGGACCGCACCGAGCCCGGTGACCTGATGGCCCGGATCACCTCCGACACCACGCTGCTGCGCGAGGTCACCACCGACTCCCTGGTGGGGCTGGGCACCGGCGGGCTGACCCTCGTGGCGACGCTGCTGCTGATGGGCGTGGTCGACCCGGTCCTGCTCGCCGTCTCCCTCGGCGTGATCCTGGCCGCGGGCACGGTGATCGGCGTGATCGTGCCCCGCATCAACAAGGCTGCGCGGCACGCCCAGGACGCGGTCGGCGCGATGGGGGCCACGCTGGAGCGCGTCCTGGGCGCCCTGCGCACCGTGAAGGCGTCCGGTGCCGAGCAGCGCGAGGAGCAGGCGGTCCACGCCGCGGCCGAGGAGTCCTGGCGCCAGAGCGTCCGGGCCGCCAAGTGGTCGGCGCTCGCCGGGAACACGGCCGGCCTGTCGATGCAGATCGCCTTCATCACCGTGCTGGCGGTCGGCGGCGCGCGGGTGGCCACCGGTGCCATCGACGTCGGCACCCTGGTCGCGTTCCTCCTCTACGTCTTCTATCTGATGTCGCCGATCCAGCAGGTCGTGGGCGCCGTCACCCAGTACCAGAGCGGCGCGGCCGCGCTGGCCCGCATCCAGGAGGCGCTGCGGCTGCCGGCCGAACCACCCTCCCGGCCCGCCGTGTTGCCCGCGGCCGGTGCCGAGCCCGCCGCGCTCGCCTTCGAGGACGTACGTTTCCGCTACGCGGACGACCTTCCGTACGTCCACCACGGGGTGACGTTCTCCGTGCCGCCGCGCGGGTTGACGGCCTTCGTCGGTCCGTCCGGTGCCGGCAAGACGACCCTCTTCTCCCTGATCGAGCGGTTCTACGACCCGACGGACGGCGGCATCACGCTCGACGGCCGTGACCTCGCCCACTGGGAGTTGTCCGAGCTCCGGTCCGTCATCGGCTACGTCGAGCAGGACGCGCCCGTCCTGTCCGGCACCCTCCGCGACAACCTTCTGCTGGGCAACGCCGACGCCGACGAGGGCGCCGTGCTGCGCGTACTGAAGACCACGCGCCTCGACGGTCTCGTCGCCCGCCTCCCCCAGGGTCTGGACACCCTCGTCGGCCACCGCGGCACACGACTCTCCGGCGGCGAACGGCAGCGCGTCGCGATCGCCCGGGCCCTGCTGCGGCGCCCCCGGCTGCTGCTTCTGGACGAGGCCACCTCGCAGCTCGACGCCGTCAACGAGGCGGCCCTGCGCGACACCGTCGCCGACATCGCCCGTACCACGACCGTCCTCGTGGTCGCCCACCGGCTCTCCACCGTGACCTCGGCCGATCGCATCGTCGTCATGGACGCGGGCAGGGTGCGCGCGGTGGGTACCCATGCGGAACTCGTGGCCGGGGATCCCCTGTACGGAGAACTCGCCGCCACGCAGTTCCTCACCGCCGCCGACCGGGCGTCCGCGCAGGCGCCCTCGGCAGGGCCCCCGCACACGACGTGAGCGGCGCCGCGCAGGCGGTGCTCAGCCGGTCAGTTCCTCCGCCGGAGCATCGCGAGCCGGCTGGCCGTGCGGTCGAGGTCGCGGGTGAGGGGCTGGTCGGCGGGGAGATCGGCCAGCGGGTCGGCGCCGATGAGGACGAGGCGGATGTCACGGTCGCAGGCCACGTCCACGAGGTTCGCGAACCGCTGACGCCCGTCCGCGGACGCCTCGCCCAGCGGGGGCACGCCGTCCAGGACCAGGGTGGGGAACCGTTCGGCGACGGCCAGGTAGTCGGGCACTCCCGTCGCGGCCTCGCACAGGGCGTCGAAGGCGAACCAGACGTGGTCGGGGCGCACCGCGCGGGCCGGCAGCTCCCGCAGGTGGGCCTGGACGGGCGTGGCCTCCGCCGGCTCGGGGGCGGGGAGGCCCAGCGCGTCGAGGCCGGTGTCGCCCGGTGGCACGCACATTCCCGTCGCGAACCGGCGGCCGCCGTCCGCCGCCGCGGGCGCCGCGACGCGACGGAAGTCCACGGGCCCCGTGACGTCCAGGATGTCCATCCGCTCCTCGATGAGCCGGATGGTCGGCTCGAACAGGTGGTGGTAGAGCGGGTCCGGCATCAGTCCGGCGGGCGGGTAGTTCGAGGTGGTGACCAGGGTGATCCTGCGGTCCAGCAGGGTGCGGAAGAGGCGCGCGATCAGCATCGCGTCGCCCGCGTCGTGCGCGTGGAACTCGTCGAAGACCAGGACGCGGCTGTCGCCGATCAGCTCGTCGAGGGCGCTGTCGACGGCGCTCTGCCCGTCGTGGCGGGCGCCCGGCCGGGTCACGCCGTCGTGCAGCCGACGGAAGAAGTCGTGGAAGTGCAGGCGGCGTTTGCGCGGGGTGGGCAGCCCCTCGTAGAAGGTGTCCACCAGCCAGGACTTGCCCCGGCCGACCGGGCCCCAGACGTAGAGGTCGCGGGGCGGCCTGGGGAAGGTCCAGGCCGGACGCGCGAGTTCGGCCGCGAGGTGGGCCAGCCGTTCGACGGCGGGCTCCTGCGCGGGGGCGACCGAGAAGCCACGCCGTGCGGCGGCCTCGTGGAAATGGCGGCGCATGGCCTGGGCGTGCTGGGGCACCGGTCGGTTCATCCGTTCCTACGCTGGGGATCGTGGGGGCGTCGGCACTTCGGCCGGAGGATCAGGCGGGGTCGAGCGCCGCGTCCGCCGCTTCCAGGACGTCGACCGTCCCGCGGCCGCCGTCCACCCGGATCCGGTCCCCGGTCCGGATCCGGGTCGTGGCGTTGCCGCAGCCGACCACGGCCGGGATGCCGAGCTCCCGGGCCACGATCGAGGCGTGCGAGAGGTTGGCGCCGACGTCCGTCACGATCGCCGAGATGCGTGTGAACAGCGGCGTCCAGCCGATGTTGGTCACCGTGGTCACCAGGATCTCGCCCGGCCGGATGGCCTCGCACTGCTCGATGCCGCCGACGACCCGGGCGACGCCCTCCACGACGCCGGCGGACGCGGGCGAGCCCGCGACCGTGTCCGTGGCGGGCGTCGTGTCCTGGGCGTCGAAGAGGTCGGCCCGCCGGTTCGGGTCGGCGGCCCAGACCGCCGGGTCGAACTCGCCCCGGATCAGGGTCGGGTAGACGGGGAGCGCGCGGTAGGCCTCGTACGCGGCGCGGCGGGCCGACACCGCGGCGAGCGGGTCCCGGTCGCCGCCGAGCACGGTCAGGATCTCCTCGCGTGACAGGAAGAACAGGTCCTCCCCCGCCCCGCTGATCTCGCCGGCGCGCAGGACGAACGTGCGCAGCAGCCAGAAGACGCGCGCGACCTCGGTACGGGCGGCCTCCCGCAGCCGCGCCGAGGCGGCCCAGGCGTTCACCGCGGCGCGGATCCCCGCCACGCGACGGGGGTGTGCGGCGGCCAGGCGGTCCCAGGCCGCCGTGCGGGCCTCCGTCTGCCGGCCGATCCGCAGGGCGGCGTCCTCCTCGACCGTGGTCAGGGCGGCGAGCTGCCGGTCGAGCCACTGGGCGTCCTCGGCGGGCCGCGGGAGGGACACCTCGAACTCGTGCGGGCCGCGGTGGCCGTAGGTCCGGGTGTAGGTGTCGCGGTCGGTCTCGCCTCGGGCGAGCCGTTCCAGCCCGAGCAGCGGCCCCATGCTGGCCAGTTCGCCCTCGTCGCCGAGGCCGGTGGTCATCAGGTCGGCGTCCTCCTCGCCCACCAGGGACTCCAGGGTGCCGCGTACCTTGACCAGGGAGTCGCCGCCCTGGCGGGTTGCGGCCTGGAGCATGTGGCAGCAGCGGCGGAAGTACGGGGCCACCTCGGACTCCCACAGTGCCGACAGGTCCCCCGCGGTCTCCGCGGCGGCGACGCGGGCCCGCAGGTCCTCGCAGCGTGCGGGCGCCGTCTCCAGGAAGGCGGGCAGCTGCTTCCCGTTCGCGCGGATGCGGCTCATCACGGCGAACGCCTCGCCGATCGTGTCCCGCCAGACCCGCGTCCTGGACGCCGGCAGCAGCGGAATCGTCACGCCCTCGGGGAGGCGTCCGAACACCAGCTCGTTGGCCCGGGCGAACTTCCGGCCCTGGCCGAACGCGGCGGCGAGGGTGGCCGTGACGCTGAGGTTCATGTAGAAGCGGCCGCCGATGTTCCCGTACATCGGACGCCCCTCCAGACTGGCGCCGACCATGACGTCGCCCATGAACGCCTTGACGAAGGACCAGGTCGCGGGCGTCATCACATCCGGGACGGCCTCGCCCAGGTTGGCGCTCGTCCACAGCGAGTCGGTGCCGGTGCTGTCGTTCCACACCTCGGGGCGGGGCGCCGCCGCCGTGGTGATCGGGCGTGCCTGGAGGATGCGGAAGGAACCCGCCTCGCGCGCCCACTCGACGTCGCGGGGCTCCCCGTACAGCTCCTCGATCGCGAGCCCGAGCCGGGCCAGTTCACCGGCCTCCTCGGCACTCAGCACCGGGGCCTCGCGCAGGTCGGCGGGGACCGGCCGTTCCTCGGTGCCGTCGGCGGTCGGTACGGTCATCGTCTCCTTCGCGGCGACACGTTCCTCCACGACGGACAGGCTCGCCCGGTCGACGACCAGGGTGTCCGGGGTGACCAGCCCGCTGACCACGGCTTCGCCCAGTCCCCAGGACGCGTTGACCACGAGTCGGTCGGGCCGCCCGCCGAGCGGGTCGACGGTGAACATCACCCCGGCGGCGTCGGCGGCCACCAACTCCTGCACCACCACGGCGAGCGAGACGTCCTCGTGCGCGATGCCCGCCCGGGCCCGGTACGCGAGGGCCCGGTCGGTCCACAGGGAGGCCCAGCAGCGGCGGACGGCCGCCAGCAGGGCCTCCTCGCCCGTGATGTTCAGATACGTGTCCTGCTGCCCCGCGAAGGACAGGTCGGGCAGGTCCTCCGCCGTGGCCGACGACCGCACGGCGACCGTGCGACCACCGCCACCGTCACCGTCACCGAGCTCCGCGTACGCCTTCGAGACGGCCTGCTCCAGAGCGGCGGGGAGGGGCCCCGTTGCGAACAGCGCCCTGATGCAGGCACCCGCGCCGGTCGCCGCGAAGTCGTCCGGTCCGGACACGGCGTCGAGTTCCGCGCGGATGCGGTCCGCCAACCCGGCCGAGGAGACGAACTCCTGGTACGCCGCGGTCGTCACGTGGAAGCCGCCCGGCACCGGCAGACCGGCGCGCGCCAGCTCGGACAGGGCCGCGCCCTTGCCCCCGGCCGTCTCCAGTGTCGCGGCGGCAGCGTCCAACGGCAGCACGAAGTCCATGCCCTGATCCCCCAACTCGGTCCATGAGAAGCCAACATGATCACATCCGAGGCCATCCCGCGAACAGGCCCGCCCCCGAGAGCCGCACCGGCCTTCGGCGCGCGGGTGGTGGTCGAGCGAGGCGCTGCGACTGCGGCGTGATCGTTGACCTCTTCACCCGGTGGCGGACCCTGCTCTCCGAGCCCGCCTGGGCGCGCTGCCGCGGCGTACTGGACCCGCCCGTCCACCGGCAGTGACCGTTCCCCCGCCCGCACGGCCGACGCGTACCGCGTCGGCGTCACCGTCCTCCGTGTCGTTCATGAACGGCCTGATACGGCCTTGATAAGCGCCTGCCGGATCCATTGACCCGCCGCCCCCCAGGCCCTACAACACTTCTCACATAGGTGAAGGTGCACATAGGGAGAGGGCGGCGGATGGTGAAGTTCGAGTACGTGCTGCTCGCGTTGCTCGCCGGGCGGCCGCGGAGCGGTTTCGACCTGGGGCGCTGGGTGGAGACGGAGGGTCAGTTCCTGCGGTCGCGGGCCCATCACAGCCAGATCTACCGGCTCCTCGGACGGATGACGGACGACGGCTGGGTGGAGTTCGAGGTCGATCCCCGGGAGGGGCGGCCGGACGCGAAGGTGTACCGGCTCACCTCGCGGGGCCGGGAGGCGCTCTGGGAGTGGGTGCGTTCGCCGTACGAGCCGACCAGCCGGTTCCAGGACCCGGACTTCGTCGCCCGGTTCGCCTTCACGGCGCCGCTCGACCGGGAGGCAGCGATCCGGCTCATCGACACCGAACTCGCCTATCGGCGCGCCCGGATCGCCCTCAGCCGCGACCGCGACCGGACGCTGCTGTTCGAGGAGCCGCTGCCCGAGCTGGACCGAGGGCTCGCCCAGGAGGTGTTCGACGAGCTGCACGCGTACGGATCGACGGCGGTCGACACCTGGGTGGCGTGGCTGGAGCGCATGCGGCGCCGCCTGGAGTCGCACCGAACGCCGGACACCGAGAGAGGGGACTCCCCCGCATGAAGGCCATCATGGTCATGTTCGACAGTCTCAACAGGCGGATGCTCCCGCCGTACGGTTCCGACTGGACGCACGCGCCGAACTTCGCGCGTCTCGCCGAGCGGGCGGTCACCTACGACCACGCGTACGCGGGCTCGCTGCCGTGCATGCCGGCCCGGCGCGAACTGCACACCGGGCGCTACAACTTCCTGCACCGCAGCTGGGGACCGCTGGAGCCGTTCGACGACTCGATGCCGGAGCTGCTGGCGCGGAACGGGGTCTACACCCACCTCGCGAGCGACCATCCGCACTACTGGGAGGACGGCGGCGCCACCTACCACGGCCGCTACCACACCTGGGAGTTCTTCCGGGGGCAGGAGGGCGACCCGTGGAAGGGGCACGTCGCGGACCCCGAGATGCCCGAGGGGCTGAAGCGGATGCGCACCCCCGCGTACCGGCAGGACTGGATCAACCGCTCCTACATGGCGACGGAGGACCGGCACCCGCAGACGCTGACCTTCGACGCCGGCCTGGAGTTCATCCGCACCAACAAGGACGCGGACCGGTGGTTCGTGCAGATCGAGACGTTCGACCCGCACGAGCCGTTCTTCTCCCACCAGCGGTACAAGGACCTCTACCCGCACGCGTACGACGGGCCGCACTTCGACTGGCCCGACTACAAGCGGGTGACCGAGACGGACGAGCAGGTCGCCCACGCCCGGTACGAGTACGCGGCGCTGCTGTCGATGTGCGACCGCTCCCTGGGCCGCGTCCTGGACACCATGGACGAGCTGGGGCTCTGGGACGACACCCTCCTCGTCGTCAACACCGACCACGGCTTTCTGCTGGGCGAGAAGGGCTGGTGGGCGAAGTGGGTGCAGCCCTGGTACGGCGAGCTGGTCCATCTGCCCCTGTTCGCCTGGGATCCGCGCCATCCGGAGACGGCCGGCGAGCGGCGCGGGGCGCTGGTGCAGACGATCGACCTCGCGCCGACGATCCTGGAGTACTTCGGGGTCGAGCCGCCGGCGGACATGCAGGGCGTGCCGCTGCCGGTGGCGGCCGACACGCCGGTGCGCGAGGCGGGACTGTTCGGGGCGCACGGCGGCCACGTCAACGTCACCGACGGGCGGTACGTGTACATGCGCGCGCCCGTCTCGGCGGACAACTCGCCGCTGTACGAGCACACGCTGATGCCCACCCACATGCGCGGCCGGTTCGGTCCTGACGAGCTCGTCGACGCGGAGCTGGCCGGGCCGTTCGGCTTCACCAAGGGGGTGCCGACGCTGCGCACCCCGGGCCGCAGCCTGATCAACCCCGCCGTCCACGGCACGCTCCTGTTCGACCTGGAGAACGATCCCGAGCAGCTGGCGCCGCTCGTCGACGACGAGGCCGAGCTGCGGATGGCGGGCCTGCTGGTGGAGGCGATGCGGGCGAACGAGGCGCCGCCGAGCCAGTACGAACGGCTCGGGCTGCCCGCCGACGGGCCGGTGACCGAGAAGCACCTGCTGGTGCGCGCCCAGCGGGAACAGGCCGAGCGGGCCCTGGAACCGCTGCCGCGCCTCGACGAGTTCCCCGAGGGGAGGGTGTCGGTCCGGACCCCGATGCGGTCGCTGATGTCCGACCCGGTCACCTCCGTCGTGCTGCGGCGCCATCTGCCAGGGCTCTTCGACTCCGAGCTGCTGCAGCTCCTGGGGCCCATGCCGCTGATCGACGTCGCGGCGGTGGCGGCGGGGTCCGTGCCCCGTGCCGCGCTGCTCGCGGTCGCCGAGGAACTCGCCGCGCTCTGACCGTCCTGCGGAACGGCCGGTGACGGGGTTGCCGCCCCGTCACCGGCCTGAACACCCCTTTCCCCCCGGTATCTCCCGCAAAGAGACCACACGTACAGAGGAAGCGAGGCGCCATGCCCGAGCTTATCCACGATCCCCACGCGCAGAGAGAGACCTCGACCGCCCCCGTTCCCGGCCGGTGGCGACAGCTGTCGCTCCTGGGCGGCGCCATGCTCGTCGACAACACCGAGGCCGGTCTGATCGGCGGCCTCTTCCCGGTGATCCGGCAGGCCCTCGGGCTCTCGCTCGGCGCCCTGGGCATCCTGACCGCCGCAGGCAAGCTGGTCGGCGTGCTCACCACGCCGCTGTGGGTGTGGGCCGCCCACCGCTGGTCCCGCAAGACGGTCCTCGTGATCTGCTCCGGCCTGTGGGGCGTCTGGGGCGTGGCCGCCGGTTTCGCCCAGGACTTCACCCAGCTGCTGTTCTTCTCCACCCTGCTCGCCGCGGGGTACGCGGGCGCCCACCCGATCGTCACGACCTTCGTCGGGGACCTGTTCGACAGCGGCGCCCGGGGCCGGGCCGTCGGCATGCTGTTCGGGGCCACCGCGCTCGCGTCGTCCGTCTTCGCCGCGCTCAAGGGCCAGCTGGCGGGCGTCGAGGACGGCTGGCGCTGGGGTCTCTGGGCGACCGGCGCGTTCAGCGTCCTGTTCGGCCTCGTCCTGTGGCGGTTCCTGCGCGACCCCGGCCAGGGTGCGGCCGAGCCGCAGCTCGCCGGCCTGGACCGCGCCGCCCGGGACGCCTCCGGCCTGGTGAACCGACGCCAGGTCGTGTCGCTCCTCAAGATCCCGACGCTGGTCGTGCTCCTGGTCTCCCGGCTGCTCTCCGGCCATCTGCTCGTCTTCTCCTTCGCCGTGGTCTTCCTGGTCGAGGTGTACGGCTTCTCCACCCAGACCGCGTCGGTCGTGCTGATGCCGATCGGCGTCGGCTACTTCGCCGGCACGATCCTCGGCGGTCTCGCCGCCGACCGGGCGGCCCGGCTCAGCCCGCGCCACGGTCTGCCCGCCGTGCTCCAGGGCGCCCAGATCCTCTTCGCCGTGCTGGCCTTCCTCGGCACCCAGTTCGACTACGACGGCATCGGCCTGTACGCGCTGTTCTTCGGGCTCATGGGGGTGGCGCAGGGCGTCAACCCGGGCATCAACCGGCCGATGATCATGGCCGTGGTCCCGCCGGAGCTGCGGCCCGCGGCCTTCACCCTCTACATCTCCGTCTTCGAGGCGATCGCCTGGGCCCTGTTCGGACTCGGCGCCGGCTTCCTCGGCGACGCGATCGGGCTGCGCCCGGTCTTCCTGTGGGTGCTGGTCGTCCTGATGCTGGTCAACGGGGTGTTCCTGACGCTGTTGCACCGCACGTACGCCCGTGACACCGCCCGCATGCAGCGCGAGCTGGACCGGCGACGCGAACAGGCCCTGTCGTGAGGCCGGGCTCCTCCGCGCGCGAGCGGAACGACGCGGGAGCGGGGCCCGGCGGCGGACCGCCCGCCTGCTGTGCGCCGGCCCGCTCCGCGCGGCCCCGGCTCGACGCCGCCCGGGCGACCGGGCCGTCCGCCACGCCTCTCGCGTCCTCCGACAGCGCCGCGGCCGACGGCATGGTGCTGCTGCCCGGCGGCACCTTCCTCATGGGGACGGACGACGCCGAGGCGAACCCCGGCGACGGCGAGGGGCCGGTCAGGACGGTGCGGCTGAGGCCGTTCCTGATCGACGTCTGCGCCGTCACCAACGACGCCTTCGCGCGGTTCGTCGCCGCAACCGGGCACGTGACCGAGGCGGAACGCTTCGGCTGGTCGTACGTGTTCGCCGGATTCCTGCCCGCGGCGCTGCGCCGGGACGCCGCCCGCCCGCCGCGCACCCCGTGGTGGTGCGGGGTGGCCGGGGCCACCTGGAACCGGCCCGAGGGGCCCGGCAGCACGCTGGAAGGGCGCGGGGACCACCCAGTCGTCCACATGTCGTGGCACGACGCCGCCGCCTACGCGGCCTGGGCCGGGAAGCGCCTGCCCACCGAGGCCGAGTGGGAGTACGCGGCCCGCGGCGGGCTGGAACGGAAACGCTACCCCTGGGGCGACGAGCTCGACCCGGGCGGCAGCTACCGGTGCAACATCTGGCGGGGCACGTTCCCCGCGAGGAACACCGCCGCCGACGGCTTCCGCGGCACCGCCCCCGTCGACGCCTTCGCTCCGAACGGCCACGGCCTGTACAACACCTCGGGCAACGTCTGGGAGTGGTGCGCCGACTGGTGGACCGCCGCGCACGGGCACGCGGGCCCCCTGGTCGACCCCACAGGCCCGGCCACCGGATCCGCCAAGGTCATCCGAGGCGGCTCGCACATGTGCCACCAGTCCTACTGCAACCGCTACCGCGTCGCCGCCCGCACCGCGAACACCCCCGACAGCACCAGCGGCCACGCCGGCTTCCGCTGCGCCCGCAGCGTCTGACGGCCAGCGCGAGGCCCTGGCGCGCCGGGCGCCCTCGGCCTGGCCCGCACGGGCACCGGCGGCGGCCACGTCTCCGGCGACATCCTCCTCGCCTTCTCCACCGCCGACGACGGGGTCCTGAACAGCACCTTCCCGCAGGGCGAGCCGGTCGCTGTCGCGTACGGCACCCTCCGCTTCGCCCCCTGGGGCCGGATCGCCCCCTTCGGATCAGAAGCGCTGCCCCGGCGGAGCGGCGCGGTCGGTGTCACCCGCACCGCCGGAAGGACGGAACGGGGGGCGCGGGGGGGGGTGGGGGGGGGGGGCGCCCCCCCCCCCGGGGGGGGCGGCGCTCGCGC
>NZ_JBHYKM010000001.1:174372-185953 GCF_042741435.1 Streptomyces sp. NPDC058955
GCCCCGCCCGCGGGGCCGGGGCCGGGCGGCGGCCCCCTCCGCGGGGGGGG
This sequence comes from Streptomyces sp. NPDC058955, assembly GCF_042741435.1. NCBI lineage: Bacteria > Bacillati > Actinomycetota > Actinomycetes > Kitasatosporales > Streptomycetaceae > Streptomyces > Streptomyces sp. NPDC058955. The sequence continues at coordinate 174,423 of NZ_JBHYKM010000001.1, forward strand.
CCCGGGGCGGGGGGGGGGGGCGGGCCGCCCGCCCGCCCGCCCCCCCCCCCCCCCCGGCCGGGGGGTGACGTCTCAGAGGCCCGGGATCGCGTTGCCGGCGATGGCCCTGGCGTACCAGCGGGCGCTGCGCTTCGGGGTGCGCAGCTGGGTGGCGTAGTCGACGTGGACGGCGCCGAAGCGCTTCGCGTAGCCGTAGGCCCACTCGAAGTTGTCGAGGAGGGACCAGAGGAAGTAGCCGCGGACGTCGGCGATGGCCTGGTGGATGGCTGCGAGGTGCTGCTGGAGGTAGGCGATCCGGTCGTGGTCGTGGATCCGGCCGTCCGCGGTGGGGACGTCCGGGAAGGCGGCGCCGTTCTCGGTGACCGCGAGGGCGAGGCCGGGGTGGGCCTGGGAGGTGGCCATGAGGAGGTCGTAGAGGCCGCTGGGGTCGATGGCCCAGCCCATGTCCGTGGTCTCGCCGGGCGGGAGGTGGAAGTTGACGTTCTCGGAGCCGGGCCACGGCGAGTGGTCGCTCTCGCCGTGGGCGTGGTTGGCCGCGCCCGTCCCGGGGGTCGGGGCGGAGACGACGGCGGGGGTGTAGTAGTTGATGCCGAGGAGGTCGATGGGGGCGCCGATGGCGGCCTCGTCGCCCGGCTTGACGAGGTCGTTCCAGTCGACGACGTGGGCGGTGTCGGCGAGGAGGTCGTCCGGGTAGCCGCCGGAGAGCATCGGGCCGGTGAAGACGCGGTTGCCGACGGCGTCGATGCGGCGGGCCGCGTCGAGGTCGGCGGGGTCCGTGGTGAGCGGGCGGACCTGGTGGAGGTTGAGGGAGACCGCGATCCGGGCGTGGGCGGGCAGCGCCGCGCGCAGGGCGGCGGTGGCACGGCCGTGGCCGAGGTTGAGGTGGTGGGCGGCGCGCAGGGCGAGGGCGGGGTCGGTGCGGCCGGGGGCGTGGACGCCGGAGCCGTAGCCGAGGAAGGCCGAGCACCAGGGCTCGTTGAGGGTCGTCCACAGCGCGACCCGGTCGCCGAGGGCGTCGGCCGCCAGGGCGGCGTACTCGCCGAACCGTTCGGCGGTGTCGCGTTCCGTCCAGCCGCCTTCGTCCTCCAGCGCCTGGGGCAGGTCCCAGTGGTAGAGGGTGGCCACGGGCTGGATGCCGGCGTCGAGGAGTTCGTCGACGAGCCGGCTGTAGAAGTCGAGGCCGGCGGCGTTGGCGGGTCCCCGGCCGCCGGGCTGGACGCGCGGCCAGGCCAGGGAGAAGCGGTACGCCTGGAGGCCGAGGTGGGACATCAGGGTGACGTCGGTGCGGTAGCGGTGGTAGTGGTCGCAGGCGATGTCGCCGGTGTCGCCGTTGGCGACCTTGCCGGGGGTGTGGGAGAAGGTGTCCCAGATGGAGGGCGTGCGGCCGTCCTCGGCGACGGCGCCCTCGATCTGGTACGCGGCGGTGGCCGCGCCCCACAGGAAGCCGGGCGGGAAGTGGAGGGTGTCCACGGCCGCGGGGACACGGGCGGTGACGGGCGTTGCGGGCATGACGGGGTCTCCCTCGGTCGGAGGTGGGCGGAGGTGGTCGGAGTTGGTCGGACAGGTGGGGAAGCGGGCGGGTCAGCCCTTGAGGGCGCCCTGGGTGATGCCGCCGACGATGTGGCGGCCGAAGAGGGCGAAGACCAGGAGCAGGGGCAGGGTGCCCATGAGCGCTCCGGCGGTGATGACGGACCAGTCGGTGGACCATCCGGTGCCCAGTCCGGCGAGGGCGACCTGGACGGTGGGGTTGGTGGAGCCGTTCATGACGATGATCGGCCAGAGGAAGTCGTTCCAGGACTGGACGAAGGTCAGCATGCCCAGGACCGCCATCGCCGGGCGGGCGACGGGGAAGACGACGTGCCAGATCACGCGCAGGGAGTTGGCGCCGTCGACGCGGGCGGCTTCGAGGAGTTCGGTGGGCAGCGCGTGGGAGAGGAACTGCCGCATGAAGAAGACGCCGAAGGCGGTGACGAGGACGGGCAGGATCAGCGCGCCGAGGTGATTGCTCAGCCCCAGGTTCTTCGTGAGGATGAACAGCGGTACGACGCTGAGCTGCGCGGGCACGGCGAGTGTGGAGAGGACCAGGCCGAGCAGGACCTTCTTGCCCCGAAAGCGGAGCTTGGCGAAGGCGAAGCCCGCGAGGACGGAGAAGGTGACCGTGCTGACGGTCACGGTCCCGGCGACGAGCGTGGAGTTGAGCAGGGCCACGCCCATGCCGCGCCCGCCGGCGTTCTCCCACACATAGCCGAGGTTCTCGAAGAGGTTGCCGCCCGGCAGCAGCGGCGGCGGGCTGGAGACGACGGCGTGGCTGTCGGTGGAGGCGGCGACCAGCGTCCAGTACAGCGGGAACAGCGAGGCCAGGGCGGCGAGTCCGAGGACGAGGTGGGCGAGTCGTCCGGCGCGGTGCTGGCCGCCGGCCCGGCCGGCCCGGGCGGAGGGTCGCGCGCCCGCCCGGTGGGTGCGGCCGGGGGCGGAGGTGGTGGTGGTCATGTCGTACTCCACGTCACTGGGAGGCGCGCAGGCGGCGGGTGATGAGCGCGTTGACGAGCCCGATGAGCAGCAGCAGACCGAACATGATCCAGGCCACCGCGCTGGCGCGCCCGAGCATGCTGGAGTGGAAGCCCTGGTCGTACATGAGGATGCCGAGGGTCTCGTACTGGTGGTCGGTGCCGCCCTGGTGGCCGCTCTGGCCGCCGAACAGGTAGGGCTCGCCGAAGAGTTGGGTGGCCCCGATGGTCGAGACGATCACCGTGAAGAGGATCGTGGGGCGCAGGGCGGGGACCGTGACGTGCACGAACTGCTTCCAGCGGTTGGCGCCGTCCAGGGCGGCGGCCTCGTACAGTTCGCGCGGCACGGCCTGCATGGCGGCGAGGTAGATGAGGGCGTTGTAGCCGGTCCAGCGCCAGGTGACGATCACGGAGATCGCGAACTGCGAGCTCCAGCGGCCGGCCTCCCAGTGCACCGGCCCGGCGCCGAACAGGCCGAGGACCCAGTTCGCCATGCCGCCCTCGGGGCTGAAGATGAGGGCGAAGACGAGGGTGGCGGCGGCGACGGAGGTCGCGTACGGGGCGAGGAGCGCCGTGCGCAGAAAGCCTCGGGCGCGGAGCCGGTAGTTCAGCAGGTGGGCGAGGCCCAGGGCCATGAGGAGCTGGGGGACGGTGGACAGGACGCCGAGGGTGAAGGTGTTGAGGAGGGCGTTCCAGAAGTAGTGGCTGACCTGGCCGGTGAACAGGTCCGTGTAGTTGCGCAGCCCGACCCATTCGGCGCGGTCGACGTTGTACAGGCTCACCCGGTGGAAGGAGAGCCATCCGGTGTAGAGCAGCGGGAAGAGGCCGAAGGCGCCGAAGACGAGGAAGAAGGGCGCGACGAGGGCGTACGGCGTGCCTTTGGTGTCCCAGCGGTGCAGGCGGCTGCGCCAGGACCGGCTCCCGGCGGGTCGGGCGGGGGGCGGCTGGGTGTCCTGCCGGACTTCGGGGCCGTTGCGGCTGGGTGCGGTCGTGGAGGCCACGGGCGGGTTCCTTCAGTGGTCACGGCCGGTCGCGTCGGTACGGCGAGGGGGCGGCCGGCCCACCGGTGACCGGCCGCCCCCTCCCCCGCGGCGACGGCCGGGGAGGGTCGGGAAGGGACGGGGAGGGGTTACTGGATGGTGCTGTCGATCTGGCGGACGGTGGAGTTCCACGCCTCTTCGGGGCTCTTGCCGTTCTGCTCCATGAGCTGGACGCCGGTGCCGAACGCCCCGGTCAGGTCCTGTGCGTGGGGTCCGGTCTCGGCGGGCTTGATGGCCTGGGCGGCCGTGGAGAAGATCTGTCCGGTGGCGGCGTCGGGGCCGATGTAGGCGTTCTTGTAGTCGACGACGCCGGGCAGGTCGTAGGCGGCCTGGTTGGCGGGGATGTTGCCGACCTTCTGGAAGACCTTGGCCTGCTGCTCGGGCGCGGTGAGCCAGGCCACGAGCTTCTTGGCCTCGTCGACGTGCTTGCCGGAGGAGGGGACGGCGAGGAAGGAGCCGCCCCAGTTGCCGGCGGCCGGGGGCTGGGCGATGTTCCACTTGCCCTTGTTGGCGGGGCCGGAGAACTGCTGGATGTTGGCCTGCTGCCAGGAGGGGCAGACGGTGGTGGCGAAGGAGGACTTGGAGAACGCGGTCTGCCAGGGGGTGTCGAACATCTTCAGCCCCTGACTGGTCTTGCCCTGGACGGCCCGCACGGCCAGCTCCCAGGCGGTCTTGACGCTGGCCGAGTCCTTGTAGGCGAGCTTGCCGTCCTTGTAGTACTGGACGGGGCTGCTGGAGACGACGGCGTTGAACAGTCCGGTGGCGCTGTCCATGAAGTAGGTGCCCTTCGGCGCCTTGGCCTGGTACCGCTTGGCCGTCTCGACGAACTTCGCCCAGTCGCCGGCCCACAGCTTGCCGACCGACTCGGGGTCGGAGGGCAGGCCCGCGGCCTTGAACAGGTCCTGGCGGTAACAGATGGCCATCGGGCCGACGTCGGTGCCGAGGCCGATCGTCCTGCCGTCGGCGGTGGTGGCCTGGTCCCACTTCCAGGGCAGGTAGTTCTTCTTCTCGACGCCCGGGGCGTCGGACAGGTCGGCGAAGGCGCCGGAGAGGTCGTCCGAGGTGGCCAGGGCTATGCGGCCGACTTCGAGGGCCTGGACGTCGTCGAGGCCGCCGCCGGAGAGCCGGGTCTGCAGGGCGGTCCAGTAGTTGCCCTCGACGGTGGTCGGGTTCTCCTTGATGGTGATCCCGGGGTGCTGCTTCATGTACGCGTCGTACAGGCCGGCCTCCTTGTACCCGAAGGTGCCGAAGGTGCCGACGGTCAGGGTGATCTTCCCGTCGGCGGAGGCGGAGTCGTCACCGGAGGACGAGCAGCCGGTGAGGGTGAGCGTCAGGGCCGCGGCCGCGGAGACGAGGGCGGCGGAGCGGGTGCGGACGCGCGGCACGGACGAGCGGGACATGGCATCTCCTCGATGCGTCAGGGGGATTGCGGGGTACGCCGGGCAGGGCCTCGCCTCGTCGGCGGGCGGTGCGGGGGTGGGCCTTCGAGGGCCCGGGGAAACCGTTCCCGTGGGCTGCTTCCCGAGATTGGGAGCGCTCCCAAAAGGCGGCGAGCGGAACCCTGCCTCTCCTGTGACGACCTGTCAAGGCCGAGGAGCAGGGAAAGGAAGGCCGGGTGCTGCCCAGGGGGAACGGAAGGGTGGAGACAGGGGTGGGGCACGGGGGTGGGGCACGGGGGTGGGGCACGGGAGGGTCCACGGGGCGACCGCGGGGGTGCCCGCGGGCGCCCCAGGGGGTGTCCGCGGGCGTGTCGCGTCAGGCGCTGGCGCGGGTGACCAGGCGCGTAGGGAGGATCAGCGGGGTGGGGTCCTGTCCGTTGATGAGCGCGACCAGCATGCGCGCCATCTCCCGTCCGAGACCCTCTATGGGCTGGTGCACCGTGGTCAGCGGTGGATCGGCGAACCGGGCCACGGCGAGGTCGTCGAAGCCGACCACGGCGACGTCGTCGGGGACCGACCGGCCGGCGTCGCGCAGCGTGCGCAGCGCGCCCGCCCCCATGTTGTCGCTGGCGGCGAACACCCCGTCCAGGTCGGGGTGGTCCGCCAGCAGGGCGGCCATGGCGTCGGCTCCGCTGGACTGGGTGAAGTCCCCGACCTCCGGCGGGTACGGCTCGATGCCGGCCGCCAGCATGGCGTCCCGGTAGCCGCGGTACCGGGCACGCCCGACCTCGGTGTCCAGACGTCCGCAGATCGTGGCGACGCGCGTCCGGCCGGCCGCGATCAGATGCTCGGTCGCGGCCCGGGCGCCGCCGGCGTTGTCGACGTCCACGTACCACCGGGGGTCTAAACCGACCGGGCGGCCGCCGAACACGACGGGCATCTCCGCCTCCTGGGCCATGCGGGCCAGTGGATCGTCCTCGCGCAGCGCCATCAGCATCACGCCGTCGGCGCCCTTGGACCGCAGCAGTTGCTCCACTCGTCGGCGCCCCCGGTCGGAGGCGGCCAGACACAGCATCAGGTGCAGATCGGCGTCTTCGAGAGCGGCCGAAGCGCCCACGATGACCTGGGCGAAGAACGGATCCGCGAAGATCGACGGGTCCTCGCCCGAGACGACCAGGGCGGCCGCGCCGGTCTGACGGGTCGCCAGCGCGCGTGCGGTCGGGTTCGGTACGTAGCCGAGCTGGTGGACGGCCCGTTCGACAGCCTCGCGTTTGGCGCGGCTGACGTGCGGGGCGTTGTTGAGCACCCGGGAGGCCACCGACCGTGAGACACCAGCCAGTTCGGCCACCTCGTCGAGTGTCGACTGCCGACGTGGCACACCTTCGGCCATGAGTGTCGCCTCCCTGTCACGGACTGAACGCACGGAAGGCTGGGAGCGCTTCCAGTTCCAGGACTGTAAAGCCTTCTTGCCGCTATGTGAAGTGCAAGTTAAACGGGGCCACTTGACAGGCTGATCTGGGCATCACACGATACCGGCCACAACCCCAGACATCCGGAGTGCGCACTGGGACCGCTTCCAGTGGGAGCGCTTCCACGAACTCCGCAGGTCCGAGGTCCCCGCGTACCGCACGCTCTGGACGAGAGCGGGCGGTACGACCGCCGTCAGGAAGCCGAGGTACGTTCATGCGCCGCAGAATCCGCGCCCTCGTCGCAGCCCTCTCCGCGCTGCCGTTGGCGCTCGCCGTCGCCCCGTCCGCCCACGCGGCGGACCCGACCAGCATGACCAGCGGGTTCTACGTGGACCCGAACTCCAGCGCCAAGCAGTGGGTCGCCGCCAACCCCGGTGACGGCCGGACACCCGCGATCAACGCGTCCCTCGCCAACACCCCCATGGCCCGCTGGTTCGGCTCCTGGAGCGGCACCATCGGCACCGCCACCGGCGCGTACGCGGGGGCGGCGGACTACCACGACAAGCTGCCCATCCTGGTCGCGTACAACATCTACCTCCGCGACTCGTGCGGCGGGCACTCCGGCGGCGGAGCCTCGTCGGCCTCCGCCTATGCGACCTGGATCGCGCAGTTCGCCGGCGGGATCGCCAACCGCCCGGCCGTCGTCGTCCTCGAACCCGACTCCCTCGCGGACTACGGCTGCCTGAACCAGGCCCAGATCCGCGAGCGCCAGGGCATGCTCAGCGGCGCCGTCGCCGAGTTCAACCGCCAGGCGCCCAACACCTGGGTCTACCTCGACGCCGGCAACCCCGGCTGGGTGAGCGCGGGGGCGATGGCCCAGCGCCTCCACGAGGCCGGGCTCCGGCAGGCCCACGGCTTCTCCCTCAACATCTCCAACTACTTCACCACCGCGCAGAACACCGCCTACGGCAACGCCGTCAACGGCGAACTGGCCGCCCGCTACGGCTACACCAAGCCCTTCGTCGTCGACACCAGCCGCAACGGCAACGGCGCCAACGGCGAGTGGTGCAACGCCGCGGGCCGCCGCATCGGCACCCCCACCCAGCTGGGCGGCGGCGCCGAGATGCTGCTGTGGATCAAGGCCCCGGGCGAGTCCGACGGCAACTGCGGCGTCGGGACCGGCTCCACTGCGGGACAGTTCCTGCCGGAGGTCGCCTACAAGATGATCTACGGCTACTGACCGCCGGCACCTCAGACTCCTGTGGCCCGGATTCCGCCGCCCCGCGACCGGGCCACAGGCTCCACCACCCCTCCTCCACCCCGTACCTCTTCTCCCCGCCCCTCCGACCAGGAGCCCTCATGAAGCCACGCAGCCTACGGCGCCGCGCGACCGCCGCCCTCGGTGCGCTCGCGGCCTGTGCCGCCCTCATCGCGACGCAGGCGCCGGCGCAGGCCGCGCCCGCCACGGACACGCTCACCCCGACCACGCGGTTCTACGTGGACCCGCAGAGCAAGGCCGCCAGGCAGGCGCTCACCGACCTCCGGAACGGCGACCTCGCGAACGCCGTGAACATGGCCAAGCTCGCGAGCTGGCCCCAGGCCGAGTGGTTCACCGAGGGCACGCCCGACGAGGTCCGCGCCAAGGTCAGGACCCTCATCCGCGAGGCCCGTGCGGTGAACCGCACCCCCGTCCTGGTCGCCTACAACGTCCCGGGACGCGACTGCTCGCAGTACTCCAGCGGCGGGGCGGCCTCCTCCGCCGCCTACCGGCAGTGGATCGACGCCTTCGCCGCCGGCATCGGCGACAGCAAGGCCGTCGTCGTGGTCGAGCCCGACGGCCTGGCGCTGCTCCCGAACGACTGCGGGCCGGACGTGGACCCGACGGGCGAACGCACGGCGACCCGCATCGCCGACCTCGCCTACGCGGTCAGGACCCTCAAGTCCAAGCCCCGCACCACGGCGTACCTCGACGCGGGCAACGTCCTGTGGCGGCCCGTCGGCGAGATGGCGCGCCGACTCCTCGACGCAGGCGTGCGGGACAGCGACGGCTTCGCCCTCAACGTGTCCAACACCCACCCCACCGACCACAACGCGCGCTACGGCACCTGGATCTCCAAGTGCATGTGGTACGCCACCGAAGGCCCCGAGCACGCCCGCGGCCACACCGACTGGTGCGCCACCCAGTACTACTCGCCCGCCGCGCCCAACGACGGCGCCCCGGGCAACGCCGTCGACTCCGCCGACCCCGCCACCTGGCGCTGGACCGACGCCTGGTTCGACCAGGCCATGGGAACCCCTCCGGGCGACGCGCTGCGCCACTTCGTCATCGACACCAGCCGCAACGGCCTGGGCGCCTGGACCCCGGAGCCCGGAAAGTACACCGGCGACCCGGAGATCTGGTGCAACGCGCCCGGCCGCGGGCTCGGCCCGCGTCCCACCGCCGACACCGGGGTCCCGCTCGTCGACGCCTACCTGTGGGTCAAGATCCCCGGTGAGTCCGACGGCAGCTGCACCCGGAACACGGGCGGCACGATCGATCCCGAGTACGGCATCGTCGACCCGCCGGCCGGCACCTGGTGGGCCGACCAGGCCCACACGCTCGCCCGCAACGCGGCCCCGCGGCTGACGTTCAACCGCTGAGACCGCACGCCGGCCGCCCGCTCGTGCTGCCCGTGCAGTTCCGCACGGCCTCCCCTCGCCCCGGCCACCGCTCCCCCCGGCGGCCGGGGCCTCGCGCGTTCCGGCGACCGGGGCCTCGCGCGTTCCGGCGGTCGAAAAACCGCTCCGGTCGGGCCCGTTGACGGTGGCGGCGGGACGTCATTACGGTGCGCACGAGATCCCCGGCACATCGACCCCTGTTCGACACTTCGGTACGTGGGAGCGCTCCCAGCCTCCCGGTGCCGATCGACCACGATCCACAGGAGCCGCTCATGCCCCGCACCACTCCGTCGTTACGCCGCCGCGTACGCCTCTCCACCGCGCTGCTGGCAGGGACCCTCCTCCTCGGCGGCCTCGCGACCGCCCCGCCCGCCGTGGGCGCCACCGCCGCCGCGGCGGCGACCACGGCCGTACGCGTCAACCAGGTCGGCTACCTGCCGGACGGCCCCAAGCGGGCCACCGTCGTCACGACGGCGACGCAGGCGCTCGCCTGGCAGTTGCGGAACGCGTCCGGGACGGTGGTCGCCTCCGGTTCGACCGTCCCGCGCGGCGCGGACACGCCCTCCGGGCAGTCCGTCCAGGTGGCCGACTTCTCCTCGTACCGGAGCACGGGCTCGGGATACGTCCTGGCGGTGGACGGCAGCAGCAGCACGCCGTTCGACATCCGCGCGGACCTCTACGACACGCTGCGCTCCGACGCGATGGCCTTCTTCCACCACCAGCGCAGCGGCATCGCGATCGACGCCTCCCTGGTGGGCTCCGCCTACGCACGCCCGGCCGGTCACCTCGGCGTCGCCCCCAACAAGGGCGACACCTCCGTCCCCTGCCAGGCCACCGTGTGCGACTACTCCCAGGACGTCAGGGGCGGTTGGTACGACGCGGGCGACCACGGCAAGTACGTGGTGAACGGCGGCCTCTCCACCTGGCTGCTCGTCAGCTCCTTCGAGCGGGCCGAGCGGGCGGGCAAGGGCGCGGCGCTGGGCGACTCGACCCTGCGGGTGCCCGAGCGCGGCAACGGGACGCCGGACGTCCTCGACGAGGCCCGCTGGGAGCTCGACTTCCTGATGCGGATGCAGGTGCCCGAGGGCAAGCCGTACGCGGGCATGGCGTTCCACAAGATCCACGACGCGGCCTGGACCGGCATGCCGCTGCGCCCCGACCAGGACGCCCAGCCCCGCGAGCTGCACCGCCCGTCCACCGCCGCCACCCTCAACCTCGCGGCGGCCGCCGCGCAGTGCGCCCGGGTCTTCCGCCCGTACGACGCCGCGTACGCCGACCGCTGTCTGTCCGCGGCCCGCCGGGCCTGGACGGCGGCGCAGGCCAACCCGGCCCTGTACGCGCCGGCTTCCGACAGCACGGGCGGCGGCGCCTACGAGGACACGCGGGTCACCGACGAGTTCTACTGGGCGGCCGCCGAGCTGTACGCGACGACCGGCGAGAGCGCCTACCGGGACGCGCTCACCGCCTCGTCCTGGCACACCTCGGCCGACGCCCTCGGCCCGTACGGCTTCGGCTGGGCGGACACGGCCGCGCTCGGCCGGCTCGTCCTGGCCACGGTCCCCAACGGGCTGCCCGCCACCGATGTCTCCCGCGTCCGCTCCTCCGTGATCGCGGCCGCCGACGGGCACCTCTCCCGGATGGCCGCCCAGGGCTACGCGGTGCCGACCCCGGCGGACGGCTACTTCTGGGGTTCGAACGGCAACATCGCGAACAACGCCATCGTCATGGCCGTCGCCGGCGAGCTGACGGGCGACGGACGGTACGCCGCCGGCGCGCTGGAGACGATGGACTACCTGCTGGGCCGCAACGCCCTCGGCGTGTCGTACGTGACCGGCTACGGCGAGTCGTCCTCGCAGAACCAGCACCACCGCTTCTGGGCCCACCAGTTGGACGCCTCCCTGCCGCACCCGCCCGCCGGGTCGCTCGCGGGCGGACCCAACAGCGGGCTCCAGGACCCCGTGGCCAAGGAGAGGCTGACCGGCTGCGCACCCGCCGCCTGCTACATCGACCACATCGACTCGTACTCGACCAACGAAGTGGCGGTCAACTGGAACGCCCCGCTGGCCTGGCTCGCCGCCTACGCCGCCGAGCGGACCTCCGGCGGCGGCGAACCGCCCACCGCCGCCTGCGCGGTGACGTACACGGTGGACAACGCCTGGAACACCGGCTTCACCGCGACCGTCACCGTCAGGAACACCGGCCCGACGGCCGTGGCCGGCTGGCAGCTGGCCTGGGCCTACCCGGGCGGGCAGCGCGTCACCAGCGCCTGGAACGCGACCGTCACCCAGAACGGCACCGCCGTGAGCGCCCGTGACGCCGGCTGGAACGGGACCATCGCCCCGGGCGCGACCGCGAGCTTCGGGGTCCAGGGAACCCACGGCGGCACCAACCCGTCCCCCACCGGCTTCACGCTCAACGGGAACGCCTGCACCTGATCCGCCGCGCGGGGGGGGGGCGGCGGCCCCCCCGCCCCCCCCCCCCCCGCGCCCCCCCCCCGCGCCCCCGGCCCCCCCCCCCCCCCCCGCAACCCGGCGCCCG
>NZ_JBHYKM010000001.1:185963-209022 GCF_042741435.1 Streptomyces sp. NPDC058955
GGCCCACAGGACCGACCTCGCCCGAGCGGCAAGCGCCGAGTCCGCGTCACGCCACGGTCCCCTCTTCCATCGGGCATCCGCACCGCCGGTCACGGCCCGCGCGCGAACGGATCGGCTCCGGCTCCGAAGTCCCCGGCAACCCTTCGGCCTCCGGCGGCAACCAGAGGAGTGCACCATCGGCACGATCTCCGGACGGACGGCATGCGGACAGCACGACAGGCGACGCGGCAGCGGCGGCACAGGCGTGAACGAGGACACGGACTGAGGTGGAGCGCGGTGGCGGCGACGGCGGCCGCGGGCGCCCTCGTCCTCCTGGTGCTGGCGCTGCGGCCCGGCCCCGCGGCGGACGTGGGGGCGGCCACGACCCTGGCCCCCGTCGCCGGCACCGAGTCGGCCTCGCCCACGCGCACTCCCCCGACCGCTTCCGCGCCCCCGACCCGCGCCACTCGGACGCCGACGACCTCCGCGTCCGCGTCAGCGAGATCCTCGGCCTCGGCCTCGGCTCCGATCCGGGGCACGGCCACCTCGACGGCGAAGCCCGCTCCGACGGTCCGCCCGCAGACGACCGGCGGCGGGGCGCCGCGGACGGGGCGCATCCAGCCCCGGCGCACCTACCAGGGGGTCGCGACCGCGTACAAGGCCGCGGACGGGAACGGCGCCTGCCTGTTCGGGCCCAGCGACGACCTCATGGTCGCCGCGATGAACACCACCGACTACGAGACGTCCCGGGCCTGCGGCGCGTACGTGCTCGTCCGCGCCGCCAACGGCGCCTCGGTCACGGTCCGGATCACCAACGAGTGCCCGCTGCCCTGCGCGCCGGGGCAGCTCGACCTCAGCGAGCAGGCGTTCGCCGCGCTGGCGGACCTCAAGGTCGGCAGGCTCCCGGTCACCTGGAGCCTGCTGAGCCCCGGCACGCTCGGCCCGCTCTCCCTCCGGTACAAGACCGGCTCCAGCCCCCACTGGTGCGGGATCCAGGTCATCGGCCATCGCAATCCGGTCGAACGGCTGGAGGTCCGCACCCCACAGGGCTGGCGGCAGCTGCCCCGTACCGCGTACAACTACTTCCTCTCCGCCGACGGCGGCGGATGCGGCGGCTCGATCAGGATCACCGACATCTACGGGGAACGGCTCACGGTCGACGGGATCGCGGTGAAGCCGGACGTCGTCCAGCCGACCCGCGTCCAGTTCGCCCCGCACTGAGCCCCGTCACCGCCGCGCACGGCGGAGGCGACGGCCACGTTGCGCGTACGGACCGCCGCGAACCGCGACCGGGGCGGCGCGGCGGACGGCGCGGACCTAGGCTGGAATCAGCGGGCCCAGGCTGGAATCAGCGGACCCAGGCGGGAATCAGCGGGCCCGGGCTGGAATCGGCCGCCGGACACCGGTCCCGGCGAGCACCGCCGTCCGGACGGAGGCGTGGCGCGTGGACATGGCTCCCCAGCAGGACGCCCCGACGGCCGCCGTCGTGATCGACCCGGACGGTGTGGTGAGCGGCTGGAGCGAGGGCGGACGGCTGCTGCTGGGCTGGACGGCGGAGGAGGCCGTGGGGCGGCCCGTGACCGACCTGCTGGTCGATCCCCCACCACCCGGCTTCCCCGAGGGCCACGGCGCCGACCCCGATCCCACGGGGTTCGTCGCCCTGCGCCACCGGGACGGTTCCACGGTGGACGCGGTGGTGGAGGCCCACCCGCTGTTCGGCCCCGGCGGGCGGCCGCTGGGCCACGCGATGACCGTCCAGCGCTGGGGACGCCGCCCGGTGATCGCCGACCGGGCCTTCGAGCAGTGCCCCTTCGCCCTCGGCGTCTACGACACCGACCTGCGCTTCCTGTGGATCAACGCCTCCTCGGGCCGCGTGATCGCGCACTCCGAGGAGCAGGTGCTCGGCAGGAAGTACCGCGAGGTGCTTCCCGAGTTCGACCGCTCCCTCTTCCCCGAGAGGGACGACAAGCCCTACACCGACCGGCTCGCCGAGGTGGCGAGGACCGGCGAACCCGCCCGTCTCATCACCGTCTTCCGCCCGCTCGGCAGCAACTACTCCAACGCCTGGGCCACCAGCATCTGGCCCGTCCGGGACGGCGAGGGCCGGGTCCGCGCGGTCGCCAACTGGGGATTCGACATGAGCGCCGAGTACTGGGCCCGGCAGCGCCTGCTCATGCTCAACGAGGCCAGCGGCGGCATCGGCCGGACGCTCGACGTGATCGGCACGGCCCAGGAGCTGGCCAGGACACCGGTGCCGGGGTTCACGGACCTCGTCACCGTCGACCTGTTCGACGAGGTGCTGCGCGGAGAGGAACCGCCCACCGTCTCCGCGTTCACGTCCGGCGGGACCGTCGTGCTCAGCCGTGCCGCCCGGCACGGCGTGAAGGAGGACACCACGGGGGCTCCCGGGCACACCGCGCCGGTCAGCCACCCTCCCGCCTCTGTCGCCGCCCGCTGCCTGGCCACCGGCGCGTCCACGGTCGAGCTCGCCGCCGAACCCGGCGAAGGCGGCGAAGGCGGCGAATGGGCCTTCGGGCCCGGGCTCGCCGCCGACCCCGCCCACTGGCCGCCGGGGAACCCGGTGATCGACGCGTCCCTCGCCGCCGACGGGCTGACCGGCCGGATCACCGTGCCGCTCCGGGCGCGCGGCACCCTGCTCGGGGTCGTGGCCTTCTCCCGCCTCGACCGGCCCGAGGCGTTCACCGCCGACGACCTGATCCTCGCCGAGGAGATGACCGCCAAGGCGGCCGTCGCCATCGACAACGCCCGCCGGTACGCGCGCGAGCGCACGACGGCCCTCACCCTGCAGCGCAGCCTGCTGCCGCAGGGCCTGCCGAACCAGGAGGCCGTCGAGGTGGCCTCCCGCTACCTGCCCGGCGGGGCCGACGCGGAAGTGGGCGGCGACTGGTTCGACGTCGTTCCGCTGTCCGGCGCCCGGGTCGCCCTGGTCGTCGGCGACGTCGTCGGCCACGGCCTGCACGCCGCGGCCAGCATGGGCCGGCTGCGCACGGCGGTCCGCACCCTCGCCGACGTCGACCTGCCGCCGGACGAACTGCTGACCCACCTGGACGACCTCGTCCTCCACCTCTCCGGCGACCTCCAGCCCGCCGACCACGTCCAGATGAGCGGCGAGTCCGGTGCCACCTGCCTGTACACCGTCTACGACCCCGTCACCCGGCGCCTCACGCTGGCGAGCGCCGGCCATCCCATGCCGGTGATCGTCTCTCCCGACGGCACCGGGACACCGGTGGCCGCACGGCCGGGACCGCCGCTCGGGATCGGCGGGCTGCCCTTCGAGGTCACGGAGCTCGACCTTCCCGAGGGCAGCCTGCTCGCCCTCTACACGGACGGCCTGGTGGAGAGCCGGGAGCGCGAGGTCGACGAGGGCCTCACCGAACTGCGGGAGATCCTGAACCCCTCGGCCACGTCGCTGGAAGCGCTGTGCGACACGGTGCTGGCGGCCATGCTCCCCGCCCGCCGCACCGACGACGCCGCCCTGCTGCTCGCCCGCACGCGCGCCCTGGACCCCCATCACGTCGCCGACCTGGACGTCGACCCCGACCCCTCGCAGGTGTCGCGCGCCAGGACGTTCGCCGCCGAACGGGTGGACGCCTGGGGCCTGGAGGAGGCGTCGTTCATCACCGAACTGGTCGTCAGCGAGCTGGTCACCAACGCCATCCGGTACGGCGAGCCGCCGATCAGGCTGCGGCTGATCCGCGACACGTCCCTCATCTGCGAGGTCTCCGACTCCAGCAACACCGCTCCGCACCTGCGCCGGGCCCGCATGTTCGACGAGGGAGGCCGGGGCCTGCTGCTCGTCGCCCAGCTCACCCAGGGATGGGGCACCCGGCACACCAGCCGCGGCAAGACGATCTGGTGCGCGCAGGCCCTTCCCTAGGCGGAGTACGGGCGTCCGTGGGCCCGCGGCCCCTGCGTCGGGCAGGGTGCGGTTCAGGCGTTCCGCCTCACCTGCCGCCCGTGCCCACGGCCGCGGTGGCCTGGACCTCGACGGCGGCACCGTAGTGCAGGCTGCTCACGCCGGCGACCGCGCGGGCGGGCCGGTGGGGGCCGAGCCATGCGGCGTAGATCGCGTCGAACGCGGGCCACTGGGCGATGTCGGTGACGTAGACGGTCACGGAGATCAGGTGGTCGCGGTCCGTGCCGGCCGCGGCCAGGCAGTTGTCGAGGTTGTGCAGGACCATCCGCACCTGGGTGTCGAACGGCTCCTGCGCCGCGGGGGTGCCGTCCGCGTGCAGCGGGAGCTGACCGGACACGTGGGCGACGCCGTTGTGGACCGCGACGTGCGAGTAGTGACCGAGCGGGACGATCATGGCGGTGCTGTCGGCCAGGCGGATGTCGCCGGCGCCGGCCGTCCGGTGGGACGGGGAGTCGGTCATGGAAGTTCTCCTGGGGGAAGTCACGGCAGTTCTGGGGCGGTTGTCGCTACGGCTGCTTCGTGTAGTTGTAGACGGTCGCCCGGGAGACGCCGAGCTGGTCGGCGATGAGCTGTGCGGAACTGCGGGTCTCGAAGAAGCCCTCCCGGTGCAGCCGATGCACCAGTTCGCGCTTCTGGTCACGGCTGAGGCCACGCGGCGTGCTGGAGCGCTCGGCCGCGAACGCGTCGATGGCCGACCGGAGTTCGCGTCCGGTGCGGTCGCGCAGGGTCTCCAGTGCCTCGCCCTGGTGTTCGACATCCGTGGCGACGAGGTTGGCCAGGGTCAGGGCCAGCGGCGACAGCGTGCTGACGTCCAGGTTCAGGCACAGGGCCGCGACGTAGCGTCCCTCGGCGTTCTTGATGCCGATCGAGGTGCTCTTGGCCGGGCGTCCGTCGGGGAACCGGTTGCTGTAGTTCTGGATGACGCTTGGGTAGTCGGGGTTCGCGATGCGGCTCAGGCCCAGTTCGGTGGCGGGATCGCCGATCTGCCGACCGGACAGGTTGTTCTCGATGACGCGGATGGCGCTGTCGGGCCGGCGCAGATCGTGCAGGACGACCTCGCACAGCCCGGGGAACATCCGCCCGATGGCGACGGCGATGCGCTCGGCTACCCGTACGAGGTGCTCGTCGTCCGGTACCAGGTGCTCGTCGTCCGATACGAGGTGTGCGTCATCCGGTCCAGGGGACGTGGCCTGCGGTGCGTGGTGCTCGGCTTCCGGTACGGCGGGCCGGGCCGCGCGGTCGTCGTCCGCCCGGCCGGTGGGGCGGGTCATCGGGCGCTGCCCGATCCGCGAGGGCCCGCACCGTACCCGGCGAACACCGCCGCCATCGTCTCCGCGGACTTCAGCCCCGCGCCGGTGAGCACGACGACGGTCGTCTCGCCCGGGGCGATCTCTCCGGTCGCGATGAAGTGATCGAGCGTCGCCGCGGCGACGCTGCTGGTCGGCTCGGCGTACAGGCCCCGCGCGCTCAGTGCGCGGACCGCGGCGTGGATCTCCGTCTCGGGGACGGCGTAGGCGGCGCCGCCGGAGCGGTGGATGGCCGCCACCGCTTCGGGCAGTCGGACCGGGTGGGCGATGGACGCGCCCTCGGCGATCGTCGGCACGCGCTCGCCGCGCCGGGCCGGGTCGACGCCGTTGAACGTGTCGGCGATGGTCGCCCAGTGCTCCGGCTGCCCGACGAACAGGCGCGGGCGCCTGTCGATCTGGCCCGCGTCGAGCAACTCGCCGAAGGCGAGGTCGCACCCGATGACGTTGCTGCCGGCCCCGGCCACGAGGACCACGTTGTCGGGCGCGGTGAAGCCGAGCGACTCCCACATCTCGTAGGCGATGGTCTTGGTGCCCTGGATGAACATGGGGTGCCAGTTGTGACTGGCGTAGGGGATCCGCTCGGACTGCCGGATCGCCTCGTCCGCGACCTCGTCGCGGGTGCCGCCCACGAGTTGGATCTCCGCTCCGTAGGCACGGGCCTGGAGGATCTTGGCCTCCGCGGTGGCGGCGGGAACGATGATCTTGGCGTGGATGCCGGCCGCGGCGGCGTAGGCGGCCACCGCGGCGCCGCCGTTGCCCGAACTGTCCTCGAGTACGCGGTCGGCGCCGTGCGCCGCGAGGTGGGACATCATCACCGACACGCCCCGGTCCTTGAAGCTGGAGGTCGGGTTGAACCACTCCAGCTTGAAGTGGACGCGCCTGCCCGCCCAGTCGAGCGGAACCATCGGCGTGCACCCTTCCCCCAGGCTCACCCGGCGGGCCGCCGGGACGGGCAGGGCCGCGTGGTAGCGCCACAGGGACCGTTCGGCGGTGTCGATCTGCTCGGGACGCAGGCCCGGCAGCGCACTGACGGCGAGGGGGCCGCCGTCCTCGCCGCGCCAGCGGGGGTCATCCAGGGAGTAGCGCTTTCCGGACCGGTCGTACAGGTCGGGGGCGGTGACGGCTGCGTGCTGTTCGGCGTTCATAAGCGGCTCCGGCTGCTCCTCGCTCGACGTGCGGTCACGGGGTTCCACGGTGCGGCGGGCCCACCGCACCCCTCACGTTAGAGGAAGATTCCAGATATGGACAGAGAGTCCAACCGCTCGTCGATGCGCCAGGGTGAGAACCTTCCCCCGTCGGCAAGCGCAAGGGATGTCACCCTCGGGCCGTCCGGCGGCCGAGGGTGACGTGGCTTCAGCTCACGTGCTTGTCGAACCACTCGACCAGCTGCTCGGGGTGCTCGGAGAAGCAGTTGTAGCCGTCCCAGCGTCGCGTGCTGCCCTCGATCCAGAACAGCTTCTTGTCGCCCGCGGGGACGGCGTCGAAGATCGCCTGCACGTCGGAGGGCTTGGTCAGCGCGTCGTCGCGCACCTGGGTGATGAAGGTGGGCACCTGGCAGTTCTTGGCGTACTCGATCGGCGACACCTCGTCGATGGTGAAGCCGAGGTTCAGCTCCACCTCCCGGTCCACGGCCTCGAACTGGTCCGGGATCCCCATCGCCTCAAGGTTGCGCTCGACCATCGCGCGCATCGAGATCGGCTGGATGGCGACCAGGGCGCGCACGTCCGCGAAGAGCTCCGGATGACGGGCCATCGCCACGAACGTGGCGTTGGCGCCCATGCAGCGGCTGAGCAGGCCCACCTTCATGGTCGCCGTGTCGGGGCGGGACGTGGCGTACCGCAGCGAGCCGGCCACGTCACGGGACTCGAACCGGCCCCAGGTGAAGATGAAGCCGTTGGCGTCGCCGCTCTGGCCGTGGTTGCGTGCGTCGTAGGTCAGCACGTTGTACCCGGCCTCATGCAGGTGCTGGTATTCCCGCATGTAGTTGACCTCAACAGTGTTGCCGGGGACGAACTGCCACGGGGGCAGGTGCGAGGGGAAGCCGTAGCGGTTCATGGGCATCGGGTGGTTGGCGATGACCAGCTTGTCCGAGCCCGGGCAGGGGATCCACCACGCTTCCAGCGGGGTGCCGTCCAGGGACGGGAATGTGACGTCCTCGTACGCCATCCCGTACTCGTCCGGCGTGTGCAGGATCGGCGCGCGGACCGGGCTGCTGAGACCCGGCAGTTTCCGACCTCCCGCCGCGCCAGGATCGGCCCGCAGCAGGTGGGGCTTCCGGCCCATGGCCCGCGTCGGGTGCCGGGACTGCGGCGCGCCGAGGTCGCGCAGCTCGCCGGGGTCAGCGTCGAGTACTACGCGCGGCTGGAGCGCGGCGACCTGTCAGGCGTGTCGGGCCAGGTCCTCGACGCCCTCGCGCGGGCGCTGCGGCTGAGCGAGGACGACCGCACCCATCTGGAGGATCTCGCCCGCGCCGCCGGTCCAGGACGCCGACGCGGGCGACGCCGCCCGGCCGCCACCGCGGTGCGGCCGAACGTGCAGCGCCTCCTGGACTCCATGGCCTGTCCGGCGTTCGTCCTGAACGGCCGTGGTGATGTCCTGGCCGCCAATGCCCTCGGCCGCGCGCTCTACTCCCCCATGATCGAAGCCGCAGGGGGTGCCACCCCCAACCACGGCCGGTTCATATTCCTGGACTCCCGCTCTCGCCGGTTCTGGGGCGACTGGGAAAGCGCCGCCGACAACCTGGTCGCCCTCCTGCACGCCCAGGCCGGCCACGACGTCCGCCAGTACCACCAGGGCGCCAAAGTCATCCACCACCCCGTGGTCGGCACCCTCCGCCTCGCCTACGAATCCCTCGACCTGCCCGCCGACGGCCTCATCCTCTTCACCTACGGCGCCGAACCGGGCAGCGACTCCGAAGACGCACTGCGCATCCTGGCCAGTTGGGCCACCGACCACGTCCCCGACCGGCCCGAGCACTCCCCCGGCGGAACGAACAACGCCCAACGGCCCGGCGCGCGGCACAGGGGCGACGGCGAGTGAGTCGAGGAGTGGGGCGCCTGGCCGGACCGATCTCGGGGCAAGGGCTCCACCGGTCAGGCGTCCCAGGCGCGAGGACGGGCCAGCTCTTCCCACTCGGGGCGGAGGAGCGAGAACACGGCGAGGTCGTAGCGGCGGCCGCGGTGGAGGCAGGCGGCGCGGCTGATCCCTTCCTGGGTGAAACCGGACTTGGCAAGGACGGCGAGCGCCGGGGCGTTGTCGGTGTGCGTTTCCGCCGTGAGCCGATGCATCGGGAGCTCGCCGAAGGCCAGGTCCACCACGGCGTCCAGGGCAGCGGTGCCGTGGCCGTGGCCGCGATGGCGAGCGGCGATCAGCAGCTCGACCTGGGCCGTGCCGTTGACGATGTTCTGGCTGGTCAGTGAGACATGGCCGACAGGGGCGCTGTCGGGAGGGAGGATGAGGAAGTCGTCTCGGTCGTCGTCTTCGATGTCGCGCTCGATCCGCTCGCGCATCGCGGTGAGTGAGCGTGGCCAGATGCCTATGTGGTGGGCGGCTACGGGGTCGGATCTCCAGCTGTGCAGGAGCTCGGCGTCGTCCATGTCGAGCGCCACGAGGCCGACGGACCCGGCCCGCCAGGAAAGCTCCCTTTCGGCCTCTGCGTCATGCTCGTCGCCTGCGATCCTGATGTTCACGGTCATAGGCGGATGTTAGGGGTGCCTCCCGTCCGGAACCACCGCGTTTCTCCGCTCTGTGGAACGTCGTGATGCCTGGTCAGCGACGGGCCGGACAGGGGCGGCAGACAGGTGGAGTGCAGCCTGATACGCCACCGCTCGACAACGGTGGCCGACGTGGCCGGAATGACGGCCCGGCTACCCCGACGCCGGAGATGCCCCACGAATCGCATCCGGATGCCGGCCGTGACCGCCTCGAAGGCCGGCCCGTCACCGGCCTGACCCGCAGCGCCATGGATACGAAGGCCGCTCGTCGGTAGCCTGCGAGCGTGGCTGAGACCTGGGACGAAGCGCAGTTGATCGCGGATGGCTTCGGGCGTGTGATCGTCGAGTTGGAATGGTACGACGGACCGCGCGTCGGCCTCGTCGACCTTGGTGGGCAGCCCTCCTACTTCGACGGCTATGGCCAATACATGGGCGACGGGGCTGACGAGTACCGCGTCTGGCCTGCGAGCCCGGCTGTGGCGGAGTTGGAACGCGAGCAGTGGGCGATCTACGTCGACTGGAACGAGCGCCAGGGGGGTGGGGCTTCCTGTCTGGACCAGGGCGGAGTCAACGCGCGTTACGACGAACTGAACGCACTGCTGGCGCAGTACCGTCAACCACCGGACGATGCACCTCGGCTTGTGGGTGAGCTTCGGTGTACCGGCTCTGGCCACCAGGTGGAAGGGACAGACTGCTGGTTCCGGTGGGTCGCGGGTCTGTAGCGCGCGGCTTCTGGATGAAGTCGCTTTAGGCGCTGCGGTAGCCGGCCGCGAGGCTGTCGGGCGTCCACGGTTCTCCGGGTGTCGTTGCGCTTGACGAGCCGGACGGAATGCCCGCCGGGGCTCGCCCGGCCCGAGACGCGGACGGCGAGGGAAGGGGGCGGTGAGGCGGGGGGCCTGTCCTTGGCGCAGCATGGGGGGATGGCCACGAAGTCGATCGCGCAGAAGCTGCTCGTCAAGCCGGGCACCCGGGTGTGGATCTCCGACCTCCGGTACCTGGAGCTCGTCGCCGGGATCCCGCCGGACGCGGACACGGACACCGGGCCCGACGAGGCCGATGTGGTGCTGGCCTTCGCCGAGGACGAGGCGGCGGCCCGCGCCCTGCTGGAGCGGCACGCCGAGGCGCTGAAGCAGGCCCCGGTCGCCTGGATCGCGTACCCGAAGGGCAACAGGTCGGACATCAACCGGGACACGCTCTGGCCCATCGCCGCCGAGTTCGGGCTGCGCCCCAACGCCCAGGTCGCGGTCGACGAGCACTGGTCGGCCCTCCGGTTCAGGGCGCTGCGGGAGGGCGAGGCCCCGTTCGGCTGACGCGGTCATGAGCCGGGGACGGCTTCCCGATTTGCGCCGATCTCACGTCTCGTCATGAATGGTGCGTGGGGATCACCGGAGATTCCCGGCCCGGAACCCTCCCCGGAACGAGGTGGCCCTTGGGCTCCGCACCACGGCATCCGTCGCGTCCGTCCGCCACGTTCACCCCCACCCGCCCCGCCTCGTCGGCGCGCTGGAGGGCGGTCTTCCTGCTGGGCGGGCTCGTCTGGATCGCGGCCGGCCGGCTGGCCGTGGCGCTGCTCGGCCACTCGGGGATCCTCGTCCGGCTGCTCCTGGTGACGGCGTGCTCCTGCGTGTTCTTCGGCATCATGATCGCCTGCGGCATCGCAGTGCGCCGCAGGCAGGAAAGCGACGGGGAGTGGGAGACACACCGTGCGCCCCATTGACCTCGTCCTGCTCTTCCTCGCCTACTACCCCGTGGTCACCGGGGCCGCGTGGATGGTCGGCGGCATCGTCTTCCGCGTCACGGACGAGAAGCCCGGCCTCGTGACCCCGCCCGGCGGCTGGCCCGGCGTGACCGTGCTGGTCCCCGCGTACAACGAGGAGAGGGTGATCGCCGGCTGTGTCGCGGCGCTGCGCGCGGTGGACTATCCCGGCCTGGAGATCCTGGTCCTCAACGACGGCTCCAAGGACGCGACGGTCGCCGTCGCCCGCGCCGCCGCAGCCGGCGACCGGCGCGTCACCGTCCACGACGACGGGGTCAACCTGGGCAAGGCCGACCGCCTCAACGACGGCATGCGCAGGGCCCGCCACGGCCTCGTCCTGGTCACCGACGCCGACACCCACCTCCACCCCGACGCCGTCAAGTACCTCGTCGCCCGCATGCTCCGCTCCCCGCGCTACGCCGCGATCGCCGGCAGCCCGCGCGTCACCAACCGGCGCGGCGTGATCACGTTCATGCAGATGCTGGAGACGGCCTCCCTGATCGGCCTGATGCGCCGCACCCACGCCCTGGCCGGCCGGGTCGGCACGGTCGCGGGCGTCCTGGGCCTCTTCCGCCGCGACGCCGTCCTGGCCGTCGGCGGTTACGACCCCGCGATGGCCACCGAGGACATCGAACTGACCTGGCGTCTCCTCCGGGCCGGCCACCTGACGGGCTTCGAACCGAACGCGCTGGTCGGCATGGAGGTCCCCCAGACCGTCCGCGCCATCTGGGCCCAGCGCACCCGCTGGTCCCGCGGCCAGGGGGAGGTGCTGCGCACCCACGGCCGCCAGGTCCTCCTCCGCCTCCGCCACGCGTCGATGTGGCCGATCGCCGTCGAGGCCCTGCTGTCCTACGTCTGGGTGCTCATGCTGCTGATCGCCACGGTGTACGCCGCCGTGCACGTGGCCCTCCACCCCGACGACACCGCCGCGTTCCGGGAGATGCTGGCCTGGGGCGTGGGCATCGCCGTCATCGCCGTGATCCAGGTCATCGTCGCCACGCTCGTCGACCGGCACCTGGACCGACGCCTCCCCCTGGCCTGCCTCCTGCTGCCGATCTACCCGCTGGCCTACTGGACCGTCAACGCCCTGGCCGCGATCCACTCCGAGACCCGGGGCCTGCTCCGCGGCCCCCGCGAGAAGCGCGTGGTCTGGGACCTGGAACGCAGCGACAGCTGACAGGCGATCACCCCGATCCGTGACCGCGCCCCCGCCCCGCGCGTACGGGGCGGGGCGGGGGGCCGTGTCACGATCCGCAGGACGGTGCCTGGCTGCCGGTGCCGAGCTGGATCAGGGTCGGGGCCGGGGCGCAGCAGCCTCCGGCCTCGGTCGCGGTGTCGGCGTCGGGCTGGTCGAAGAGGCCGGCGCCGCCGCAGACTCCGGTCTCCGGGAGGACGAGTTCGACGCGTTCGGCGGACTCGTGGTCGCCCGCGATGGCGGCGACGACGGAGCGGACCTGCTCGTAGCCGGTGAGGGCGAGGAAGGTCGGGGCGCGGCCGTAGGACTTCATGCCGACCAGGTAGACGCCCGGCTCCGGGTGGGACAGCTCCTTCACCCCGTGCGGGTAGACGGTGCCGCAGGAGTGCTGGTTCGGGTCGATCAGCGGGGCGAGGGCCACGGGCGCCTGAAGGCGCTCGTCGAGGTCGAGGCGGAGTTCGTCGAGGAAGGAGAGGTCGGGGCGGAAGCCGGTCAGGACGACGATCTCGTCGACCGGGTCGAGGCGGCGGCCGTCCTCGGCCACGAGGACGAGCCGTTCGCCCTGGCGCTCGATCGCCTCCGTGCGGAAGCCGGTGACGGCGTCCGCGTGGCCGGCGTCGACGGCGGCCTTGGCGGCGAGGCCGAGGGCGCCGCGGGCGGGGAGCTGGTCGGCGGTGCCGCCGCCGAAGGTGGAGCCGGAGATGCCCCGGCGCAGGATCCACACCGCCTTCGTTCCCTCGCCGTCCTCGGACCCGGCCAGGTCGGCGAGCGAGGCGAGCGCGGTGAACGCGGAGGCGCCGGAGCCGATCACGGCGGTGCGCTTGCCCGCGTAACGGGCGCGGACGGCCGGGTCGCCGAGGTCCGGGACGCGGTACGCGACGCGGTCGGCGGCGGCCTTCTCGCCGAGGGCCGGCAGGCCGGAGGCGCCGGCCGGGCTCGGGGTGGACCAGGTGCCGGAGGCGTCGATCACCGCGCGGGCGAACAGGCGCTCTTCACCTCCGTCGGCGCGGGCGACATGGACGACGAAGGGCTGGTCCTCGCGGTCGGCGTCGACGATCCGGTCGCGGCCGGCGCGGGAGACGCCGGTGACCGTGGCGCCGAAGCGGACCTTGTCGCCGAGGACGTCGGCCAGCGGCCGGAGGTACTGCTCCGCCCAGTCGCCGCCGGTCGGATACGTCGTCGCGTCGGGCTTCACCCAGCCGGTGGGGGCCAGGAGCTTCTCGGCGGCCGGGTCGGTGACCTCGCCCCAGGTGGAGAACAGCCGGACGTGCGACCAGTCGCGCACCGCCGCGCCGGCCGTCGGCCCCGCCTCCAGGACGAGCGGTTCGAGACCGCGCTCGACGAGATGGGCGGCGGCGGCCAGGCCCGAGGGCCCGGCCCCGATGACCACGACGGGCAGCTGGTCGGTGACGGTGGCGTTCACGACGGTTCCCCTCTTTGCTTCGACGTTTGTCGATGGCTTGTGCGGCCAGCATGACATCTGCATCGACACCCGTCAACATAGACATTCATCGAATTCACGAGGGGGCCCCCGACCCCACCCCCCTGTCCGGAATCCCCCTGGGGACCTGGTTCGACATGTGTCAACATAGATGTATGTCGAATGCCTCCGCCTCGCCACTGCTCCAGCCGGACGCCGCTCCCTGCTGCCCGCCCTTGGCCGAGCGCCCGCTGACCGCCGAGGAGGCCGAGCGGACGGCGAAGATGTTCAAGGCGCTCGGGGACCCCGTACGCCTCCGGCTGTTCTCCGCCGTCGCCTCCCACGAGGGCGGCGAGGCGTGCGTGTGCGACATCTCCGACGTCGGCGTCTCCCAGCCCACGGTGTCCCACCACCTGAAGAAGCTCAAGGAGGCCGGGCTGCTCAGCTCCGAGCGGCGCGGGACCTGGGTGTACTACCGCGTCGAGCCCGCCGTGCTGGCCGCGATGGGACAGCTGCTGACCAAGGCGGCCGCCGCGTAGCCGGCGACCGACGGATGGTCAGCGCAGGCTCGCCGCGATCGCGCGGGCGGCGTCGCGGGCCGGTCGGCCGACCCCGATGAGGGTCGCGGAGGCCGGCCCGGTCCAGTCGCCGTAGCCGAGCAGGTGCAGGCGCGGTTCGCCGATCGCCCGGGTGCCGACCGTGGGGATGCGGCCGCGCGGACCGCGCAGGCCGAGCGGGGCGAGGTGGGAGAGGGCGGGGCGGAAGCCGGTGCACCAGAGGATCGCGTCGGCTTCGGCTGTCGTGCCGTCAGGCCATTCCACGCCGGTGGCGGTGAGCCGGGTGAACATCGGCCGGGCCTTGAGGAGGCCGGCGTCGCGGGCTTCGCGGACGGGCGGGACGGCGACGATGTCGCCCAGGGAGGCGACGCCGCCGGTGTCGGTGCGGCCCTCGTCGAGGGCCTTGCGGCGTGCGGTGGCGTGGTCGAAGAGGGCGCGGCCGTCGATGTCGTCGGCGAGGTAGCGGGGCTCGCGGAGGGTGACCCAGGTCAGGGCCGTGTCGTGCGCGAGGTCGGCGGCGATCTGGGCGCCGGAGTTCCCTCCGCCCACCACGATCACGCGCCGTCCGGCGAAGTCGGACGCCCGCCGGTACTCCACGGTGTGCAGCTGGGCGCCCTGGAACTCCGTACGTCCGGGGACGGCCGGGACGAAGGGGCGGGACCAGGACCCGGTGGCGCTGACGACCGCACGGGCCCGCCACGTCCCGGAGTCGGTGTCGACCCGCAGGCGCTCGCCGTCCCGGTGGACGCCGGCCACGCGCACGGGCCGGTGCACGCGGAGCTCGTACCGCTGCTCGTAGTCGGTGAGGTACGCGACGACATGGGCGGCGTCCGGGTACGTCTGGCCCGGTTGCGGGGGCATCAGGCGGCCGGGGAGGGAGGAGTACGCGGCGGGCGAGAAGAGCCGGAGCGAGTCCCACGTGTGCTGCCAGGCGCCGCCCGGCGTGGGCTGGGCGTCGAGGACGACGCAGTCCAGGCCCAGGCGGCGCAGGTGGTAACCGGCGGCGAGCCCGGACTGGCCGCCGCCGATCACCACCACGTCCACGGACCGGATCACTCCGCCGCGTCCGTCCTGGCGCGCGCGAAGATCACGGCGACCAGGGCCAGGCCCACGACCGTCCCGATCAGCTGCACGCCGATGAACGCGGGCACCGAGCCGGGGGCGATGCCGGCGAAGGTGTCGGTGAACGCCCGGCCGATCGTCACCGCCGGATTGGCGAAGGACGTGGACGAGGTGAACCAGTAGGCGGCGCCGATGTACGAGGCGACCGCGACCGGCGCGAAGCGGAGGCGGTCGGTGCGGGCGAGGCCGAAGATCAGCAGGATCAGGCCGGCGGTGGCCACGACCTCGCCGAGGAGGAGGTTTCCGGCGGAGCGGTCGTGCGTGGACCACTTCACCAGCGGCTCGCCGAACATCGCGTCCGCCAGGATCGCGCCGAGGATCGCGCCGACGGTCTGCGACGGGAGGTACACGGCGAGCTCGCGCCCGGTCACGCCCGCGCCGCCACGGCGGGCGGTCCACCACTCGGCCAGGGTGACCGCCGGATTGAAGTGCGCCCCGGACACCGGCCCGAGGAGGGCGATCAGCACGCCGAGGCCGAGGACGGTGGCCGTGGAGTTGGCCAGGAGCTGCAGGGCCACGTCGTCGGTGAGGGCGGTGGCCTGGATGCCGGACCCGACGACGATCGCCACGAGCGCGGCGGTGCCGACGAGCTCGGCGGCGGCGCGGGCGGCGAGCGGGGTACGGGGCGGGGTGGCGCCGGGGGCGGGCTGCGGCGACGGGTCGGTGGCCATGGCGTCGCTCGCGGCGGGCTCGGTGGCGGTCACGGGCGGGGTCTCCTCGGCAGGTGAGGCACGGGGGCGGGGACTACGGCTACGGGCAGGACCGCTTGACATTCGCCTCGGTGGTCAGACGCGCGGTCTGCGCGAGTGCCGCGAACTGCCCGGCGAGCTGCTCGATGACGTCCGGCTTCAGCCGGTAGTAGGTGAACCGGCCACAGGGCTCCGTGTCCACGACTCCGGCCTCGCGCAGCACCCTCAGGTGGTTGGAGAGGTTGGTCTGCCGGGCGCCGGTCTCCTCCACCAGGTGGGTGGTGCACAGCGTCTCGCGGGCGAGCAGGGTCACGATCCGGAGCCTGAGCGGGTCGGCCAGCACCCGGATCAGATCAGCGTCGACTGACGTCATCATGGGCTGATACTTTCACATCAGCCGATCCTGATGTCACCGGGGGCCGTCCCCGTCACCAACCTCCGCTCCTCCAGCCGGACCGTCCCCGCTCCTCCAGCCGGACCGTCCCCGCCCCACAAGGAAGAACGATGACCGCTCCGCTCGCCTCCGTGCTCTTCGTCTGCGTCCACAACGCCGGCCGCTCCCAGATGGCCGCCGGATTCCTCTCCCACCTCGCAGGCGACCGCGTCGAGGTCCGCTCGGCCGGATCGCTCCCCGGCGACCGGGTGAACCCGGCCGCCGTCGAGGCGATGCGGGAGGTCGGCGTCGACATCTCCACGGCCGCCCCGAAGATCCTCACCACCGAGGCGGTCCAGGCGTCCGACTACGTCATCACCATGGGCTGCGGCGACGCCTGCCCGGTCTTCCCCGGCAAGAAGTACCTGGACTGGGCCCTTGAGGACCCGGCCGGCAAGGGCGTCGACGCCGTCCGCCCCATCCGCGACGAGATCCGGACCCGCATCGAGGCCCTGATCGAGGAGATCGACGCACGCCGACAGGCGTGAGCACCTCACGGCGAGCACCAGGCGCACCTCCCCCTACCCGCGCGTCCGCCAGGGCGACCGTCCCCGAGGGCCGCTCGCGGCGCAGGGGGACGTGTGCTGTGCTGGAAGCAGCAGCCGTGGGAAGGCACGCCGATGCGCCGCAGCCGGATCTCCGCCTTCGTACCCGCCCGGCCGATCGCCCCGACCGGAGCCGACGGAGGCTTGCGGTCCACGCGGAGTCTCGCGGCCGCCTGGGTGGTGGTCGCCCTGATCACGGTGCCCGCGTGGGTGCTGACCGTCGGCCAGGCCCGGGACATGGGCGTCGAGCCCGGCACCATGGGGATGGCGCTGCCCCTGTTCCTGCTGCTCTGGGTCGTCATGATGGCGGCCATGATGCTGCCGTCCATGGCACCGGTGGCCCTCTCCTGGGTACGGGGCATCGGCCGCCGGTCCTCCGGCTGGGCCCGGACCCTCCGCACCGCCGAGTTCGTGGGCGGCTACCTGATCGTGTGGACCGCCTTCGGGCTGCTCGTCTACGCGGCCCTCGCCTTCACGGGCGGCCTGGTGGACGACCACCCCACCGCAGGCCGCTGGATCGGCGCGGTCGCCTTCCTGCTCGCCGGCCTGTACCAGCTCGGCCCCCTCAAATACGTCTGCCTTCGGCACTGCCGCGACCCGCTGAGCCATCTGGTGCGTTACGCCGGCTTCCGGCGCCCGGCGCGCGACCTGCGGGTGGGCCTCCACCACGGCGTGTACTGCGTCGGCTGCTGTGCGGGACTGATGGTCGTCTTCATTCCGCTCGGCGTGATGAACGTGGCGGCGATGGCGGGACTGGCCCTGGTGGTCTTCGTGGAGAAGCTGTGGTCCCGCGGCGTCCTCCTCAGCGGTGTCGTCGGCGTCGCCTTCCTCGTGCTCGCGGTGCTCGCGCCGTTCCAGGACTGGATGCTGCCGGGCCTCGAAGGCTCGATGCCGACCATGGACGACATGGGACGCGGCCCGGTTCCCTCCCCGTGACATGAGGTGCAAGCTGGAAGGGAGACCGTCCCTCCGACCCCGGGAACGGGCTCGGGACAAGCGGTCTCGCCACTCCGAGTGAGCTCCTCGGAGCTCGGCTGGAGGCAGCGAGATGACAGAGCAGGCCACCACCGGCACCCGCTGGCACCTGACGGGCGACTGGTTCGACGTGTGCAAGTGCGCCATTCCCTGCCCGTGCACGTTCGCGCAGCCCCCCACCTACGGTGACTGCGAGGGCGTACTGGTCTGGCACATCCGGGAAGGCAACTACGGCGACGTCCGGCTCGACGACCTCAACGTCCTGATGCTGGGCTCCTTCGAGGGCAACCCGTGGGCCGGCACGCACACCCGCCCGTACGCGGCGGTCTTCCTCGACGAACGCGCCGACGACGAGCAGCGCGCCGCGCTCGGCGCCGTCTTCGGCGGCGAGGCGGGCGGATGGCCGGCGGAGTTCGGCGCGATGTTCCACCCCGAGATGCGGGGCATGGACGTGGTCCCGATCCACGTGGAGGTCGACGAGGACCTCGCCACGTGGCGGGCCGAGATCCCGGGCCGCGTCACGGCGTCCGCCGAGGCGCTCACCGGGCCGACGACCCCTGAGGGTGCCCGCGTCCAGGTCCTCAACGCGCCGGGGTCCGAAGTGGGGCCCGGCCAGGTCGCCACCTGGGGGCGGGCGACCGTCGACCGCGCCGACGCGTTCGGCTTCACCTGGGAGCGCACCGGCAAGTCGAGCAAGTACTTCCCCTTCGACTGGAGCGGACCCGACTGACGACCCCGCCTCCGCCGCACCCCTCGACCGCGGGGGCCGCTTCGGGCGCGCCGGGCGGGGGCGGTGGGGCCGCGGGCCGTCGTGTCGGTCGTCTGACGTATTCTTCCGGCCACCGCACACCGAGCCGAAGGATCAAGAGACTTGACCGGCCTGTCCGCTTTCCCGCTGCCCTTCCACACGGCCCGTTCCCTGCCGTACGCGACGCCCCGGACGCTGCGGGAGCTCCAGATGATGGAGTGCAGCGCGCATGTCCGGGCGAAGCCGGGGTGGTTCGAGAAGAGGAACGACGCCGACATCGTCGCCCGGTGGACGCGGGAGGCGGTCGCCCAGGGCCTGACGGAGGCTCAGGTCCGTTACGTACTGGACGAACTCGGGCACTACGCCGCGCTGCGGGACGGGCGGACCGGCGTGGAGGTGTCCGGCGTCGACGGGGTGTGGCAGTCGGACGCGCTGATCGACGACGGGCTCAGGTCCCGGCTGCGCGAGGCGGTCCGGCCCCTGGAAGACGTTCCGGAGGCGGAGAGGGACTGGCACCCCGGCTCCGACGGCCAGGTCCTCGACCTGGTCCATCCCTCGCTGTTCTGCCTGGTGAGGGAGGCGAGCGGCGCGCCCGAGGAGGCGTGGCGGAACCCGGCGAGCCACTACTCGGCGTACGAGTTCTCGGAGAGGTTCCAGTGGCTGCCCACGGACGTCGAGATCGACGCCGAGGGCGAGGTCTCCTTCCTCTCGTACGTCAACAACGTCCACCCCGAGGCCCATCGCGAACTGAACGCCGTCCTGCCGGAGTTGTTCGGGCGGATGCGCCCGCTCCTGGAGAACGTGCTCACCGACCTGCGCCATCCGCGGCCCCTGCGGATCGAGGCCGATCCCTACGGGTGGTACGACGCTCCGCCGCAGGAGCCGGTCAAGGCCGACTTCGCCGACGAGGGGGAATACGCGAAGGCGTTCCGCACGTGGGTGACGGCCTATGACGACTGGTGGGAGAACCGCCTCCCGGTCGTGCCCGACGCCCCGGCCTTCACCCCGCCCCCGGCGCCCGACGCCTCTGCGCGGGTCGATCTGCGCGGCCGCCGCCTCCAGGTGATCGTCAAGCTCGCCACCGTGCACCTCACCCCGGAGAAGCCCGAGTACGCCGGCGGTTCCTGGCACGTCGAAGGCATGCTGAACGAGCGGATCGTCTCGACCGGCATCTACTACTGGGACAGCGAGAACATCACCGAGAGCCGGCTGAGCTTCCGCACGGCACTCGACGATCCGGAGTACGAGCAGAGCGACGACAACGGCGTGCGCGAGGTCTACGGCCTGGAGAGCGACGACGCGCTGAACCAGGTCCTGGGATCGGCGTCGACGCCGGCGGGCCGCTGCCTGGCCTTCCCGAACGTCCTGCAGCACCGCGTCGGCTCGTTCCGCCTCGCGGACCCCACGCGCCCGGGGCACCGCAAGATCCTCGCGTTCTTCCTCGTCGACCCGTCGGAGAGGATCATCTCGACCTCCGACGTGCCGCCGCAGCAGCCGTGGTCCGCCACCTCGACCATGACGCTCGACCAGGCCAGGGACTTCCGCGAACAGCTCATGCGAGAGCGGAAGTTCTTCGTGGACGAGCACAACGAGCAGCTCTACGAGCGCGAGTTCTCCCTCTGCGAGCACTGACACCGTCTCGGGAGGGCCGTGGTGCGGCGGGCGGTCGCGACCAAACTGCCGGTGCGCATTCGGCCGAATCGCTCGGGCGGCCGGCCTGCTGCGCTGCGGCCGGACGCCCGCTCTCCCGGGCACGCTCCGGTGGACGGGGCTGGCGTGATCTCCTCCCTGAGTCGTTGACCGCGCCCATGGCGCACCCGAAGCTCTCACGTGACCCGCACAACCGTCACGTCGTCACCACGTCTGCCCAGCGGGCACGTTGGTCGACCACCCGTCCCCGTGAGGAACTCCGGATGCGCCGTACCGCCGCACTGTTGGCCACCGCCCTGCTCACTGGAGCCGCCGCGCTCACCGCGACGCCCGCCGGTGCCGCCGAGGGCCCCGCCGTCGCCGCAAGCTCCGCGGCGACCGTCCCGGGCCCCGGGGGTGTCGGGAGCTGTACCGAGGGCGGCATGTCCGCCACGTGCACCGGCCTCGATCCGATGCAGACCTGGAGCGTCGGGGGCACCTGTGCGAGCTGGGACTTCACCACCAACTCGTACGTCTTCACACAGGCGTGGAGCGGCTGGGTCGTCGGCGACACCACCGCCTCCGCGAGCTGCTTCGGGACGAGCACGTGGTGGAGTGGCGGCGTCTCGTTCGGACCCGCCGTCCCGGCCGGACCGGTCGGGCAGGTCACCGGCCTGGCGGGCAAGTGCCTGGACGTGCGCGGCGCCAGCATGGCCAACAAGACGCCCACCCAGATCTGGGACTGCCTCGGCAACGTCAACCAGAGGTGGAAGATCGGCGCCGACGGCACCCTCCGCGCCGTCGGCGTGTGCCTGGACATCTGGAACGGCCGCACCGACAACGGCACCCAGGTGCACACCGGCCCCTGCAACGGCAACATCGCCCAGCAGTGGTCCGTCCGGGGCGACGGAGCGATCGTCAACACGAAGTCCGGCCGCTGCCTGGACATCCGGGGCTTCGACACGACCAACGGGAACATCGTGCAGATCTGGGACTGCAACGGCACCTCGAACCAGATCTGGCACCTGCCCGTCTGACGCGCCCCGGCCGCCCCCGCCGCCGGGTCGGCGCGCCGTCGCCGTCCTAGGACGCCAGCTGCCGGAGCAGCTCGCGGATCTCGTCCTGGTCCGCGACCAGCGGCAGCGTGTCGAAGTACAGCTCCCACTCCCCGTCCGGGCCGAAGCGCTCCACGATCCCGAAGGGCACGCCGGTCCGGGTCGCGGTGCCGTCGTGGACGGTGGCGGTGCCGTGCCACTCGACGTAGGTGGTGGTGGCGCCGACGGCGACCTGGCCTGCCCGCAGCCGCAAGTCGGCAACGGAGAAGAGCCGTTCCAGGTAGGCGCGCCGTCCGGCGTCGGTGGTGAGCGGAGCGTCGAGGCCGGGGCCCGCGAGGCGGGCGCCGGGCAGGCGGCCGAGGAGGGCGCTCGTGTCCCCGGCGTTCCAGGCGGCGAGTCGGGCGGGGATCTCGCCCGTACGGAGGCGGGGGGCGGCGGGCGCGGCGTCCGGGTCCGGGGCGCCGGAGTCGGATTCGGAGTCGGTGACGCCGTCGAAGAGGGGCGTGGGCGCGGTGTCGGGCAGCGTGTCCTGGAAGAGGACGGCGCGGTCGTAGTAGCGACGGGCCTGGATCGTGCGGCCGTCGTCGCCGAGGACGTTCCGGGCGATCTGCGGGTAGACGACGGTGCGGCCCTTGAGCGTGACCTCGTTGCGCTGGCCGAAGACGACGGTGCTGCCGTCGGCGACCACGTCGGTGCCCTCGTAGCGCAGGCTCGGCACGAGGCGCAGGGAGTTGGCGATGGAGGCGCCGATGACGGCGGGGCCGCGCTGCGCGGGGCCGCCGGCCTCCCAGAGGGAGGCGTCGGGGTCGAAGATGTCGAGGTAGGCGGCGACCCGCGGGTGTCCGGCCCCGTCGGCGGCGGGCGGGGTGCCGGTGGGCATCTCGCCGAAGGTGATCTGCCGCCGCAGGAAGGCGCAGGTGTTGGGGGTGAGCCGGCCTTCGAGGCGCTCGACCTCCGCCCGTGCCTCGGGGCAGTCCACGTGGGCGGCGGCCACGACGCCGCCGGGTTCCGCCTCCGCGGGAGCGGTGACGACCACTCCCGCGGCGACCGCCGCCGCCACCGCGATGCCCACCGTCGTCCGTCGGCCCGTACCCATGCTGAACCCCTTGTGTGTCTCGTGCGGCTTCCCACCGGGGCGGTGCCGTCCCGGTGGGATCACCCTGCTGGTCGAGGGGGTGGATGGTCGATTACCCGTCAGGTAATGCACGGCGCCGGGGGACACTGGGACCATGCCTGCCGCACTCCATCGTCCCGCCGCCGCCCTCGTCTGCGTGGCCGTGGCCGTCTCAGCCACCGCCTGCGGTCCGTCGCCGGGCGGCGGCCCGACCCGGACCGAGATGCTCGGCAGGGCGATCGAGGCGACGGAGTCGGCCACGTCCGTGACCGTGCACACCGACGGGATGTCCTTGATGGTGCCGGTGAAGGGCCGCGTCTCCCTGGACGAGCGGGGGAACTGCACCGCCACGATGTCCTACGGCACGGCGGGCACGGTCGACCTGATCACGATCGACGGAAGGGACGTGTACCTGCGCCGCGACGAACCGCTGTTGCGCACGCAGGAGCGGCACCGGAGCCCGGAGGACCTGAAGGCCCTGGTCGCCAAGGTCGGCGGCCGCTGGACGCGGCCGGCCGTCGGGGGCCCCGGCGCCCCGGCCGAGCTGACGCTCTGCGCCGGCGTGAACCTCCCTGCCGGTCTGGAGAACGGCTGGGACGACGATTCGGGGAAGGGCGAGCCGGCCACCGTCGACGGGCGGAAGGCGCTGAAGCTGGTGCGGCGGGGCGGCGAGAGCGAGACGACGGTCTACATCGCCGCGGAGGGCCCGCCGTACCTCCTGAAGATCGTCACGAAGGGCGGCGAGTCGCCGGGGACGACCACCTACGCGCACTACGGCCGGGCGGGCGGGGCGGAGGCCCCCCCCCCCCGGGCCCTCGGCGTCCCCCGCCGAGCCACCCCCCGCGGCGGCCGCGGCCCGCCGGCGTAGGACTGCCCCGGCCCCCC
>NZ_JBHYKM010000001.1:209032-229728 GCF_042741435.1 Streptomyces sp. NPDC058955
AACCCCCCGGGGGGCCCCCCCCCCCCCCCCTCCACCCCCACCCCCGGGGGGCCGGGCCGCGGGCCCCCCCCCCCCGCCGCGCGGGGGGGCGGGGGGGGGGGGCCCCCCCCCCCCGGGCCGAGGACGTCGTCGTCGCCGACTGAGCCTCACCGGGCGGCGGCAGCGGCCGTCGGAGTTCGCTAGGCGCCGGCCACCAGCATGCCGCCCATCGTCAGCATGGTCGCCGCGACCAGACCGTCCAGGACGCGCCAGGCCTTCGGGCGGGAGAGGACGCCGCTGAGGAGGCGGGCGCCGAAGCCCAGGGCGAAGAACCAGGTGAGGCTGGCCAGGGCCGCGCCGATGCCGAAGGCCCAGCGCAGGTCTCCGCGGTCGGAGGCGAGCGAGCCCAGGAGCAGGACGGTGTCGAGGTACACGTGCGGGTTCAGCCAGGTCATCGCCAGGCAGGTCAGGACGGCTCGGCGGGCCGAGCCGGCGTCCGGTCCCCCGGCGGTCAGGGCGGCGGTCGCGTCGGGGCGCAGCACCCGCCGGGCGGCGAGGAGACCGTAGCCGAGCAGGAACGCCCCGCCCGCCAGGCCCACGGCGGTCAGCGCGGCCGGCCACGCCGTGACGAACGCGCCGACCCCGGCGACGCCCAGCGCGATCAGTACCGCGTCCGAGACGGCGCAGATCGCGACCACCGCCAGGACCGCGTGGCGGCGGGCGCCCTGGCGCAGGACGAAGGCGTTCTGGGCGCCGATGGCCACGATGAGGGAGAGGCCGGTTCCGAATCCGGCGAGTACGGCGGCGAGGAGGCTGCTGGTCATGTCCTCGACCGTAGGAAGTGTCCGGTGATGAGTACAGCTAAAGATTCTTAGGTACCCTTAGCAGTACTTATGGACGAGCTTCCCCTGGACCAGGTCCGGACGCTGCTCGCGGTGGTCGACGAGGGCACCTTCGACGCCGCGGCCGCGGCCCTGCACGTGACGCCTTCCGCCGTGAGCCAGCGCGTCAAGGCGTTGGAGCAGCGCACCGGCCGGGTGCTGCTGATACGTACCAAGCCGGTGCGTCCCACCGAGTCCGGCGAGGTGGTGGTGCGGTTCGCCCGTCAGCTGGCGCGTCTGGAGCGGGACGCCCGCGCCGAACTGGGCCTGGCGGCTGAGCCGGGCCCTGTCCACATCCCGATCGCGGTCAACGCCGACTCCCTGGCCACCTGGTTCCTGCCCGCGCTCACCCGGGTTCCGCAGTCCCCGCCGATCTGCTTCGAGCTCCACCGCGAGGACGAGTCCCACACCACCGCCCTGCTGCGCGAGGGCCAGGTCATGGCGGCCGTCACCTCGTCCCCCGACCCGGTGGCGGGCTGCACGGTACGGCGGATCGGCCTGGTCCGCTACCGGGCGGCGGCCACGCCCGAATTCGCCGCCGCCCATCTCACGGGGCCCCTGTCGGAGGCGCTGCGGGAGGCACCGACGGTGGTCTTCGACCGGCGTGACCGCCTCCAGGACGCCTTCGTCCAGTCGCTCACCGGGGGCCGTTCGGGCGCGGGGCCCCTGCGGCATCTGGTGCCCACGTCCGACGGGTTCCGGGACGCGGTGGCCTACGGCCTCGGCTGGGGCATGGTGCCCGAACCGCAGGCGGAGCCGCTGTTGCGCTCGGGGCGGCTGGTGGAGCTGGCACCGGAACGCCCCATGGACGTCCCCCTGTACTGGCAGCAGTGGAAGCTGGACTCGCCCGCCCTGTCCACCGTGGCCGAGGTCGTGGCGGCGGCCGCCGCGGAGACGCTGCTGCCCGGTCGCGGCGGCGGCCCGCCCGAGCGTCCGTGACGCCCAGTCGGTCCCACCCCGCGCACGAGGCCGGATCGGCGTGCGC
This sequence comes from Streptomyces sp. NPDC058955, assembly GCF_042741435.1. Lineage (NCBI taxonomy): Bacteria > Bacillati > Actinomycetota > Actinomycetes > Kitasatosporales > Streptomycetaceae > Streptomyces > Streptomyces sp. NPDC058955. Next base: position 210,878 of record NZ_JBHYKM010000001.1, read on the forward strand.
CGTACGGCCGCCGTGAGGGCGGCCGTGCGGCGGAGTTCACTCCTGAGCGCCCGGTTGGACGGGTTGCCTCTTCCCTAGCCGGGGCCGCGGACCATACTGGTCAGGCCCTGATCGCCATCGCCCACCGAACGGTTCCATGGCCAAGAACACGACTTCATCGACCACCGTCCCCGACACCGCCTGGGTCGGGCGCGGGCGTCACCTCGGGCCCGAGCCCGAGCAGGACGTCCGGCGCAACCTGATCGCCCTCAAGGCGGCCCGGGTGATCGACGACTTCCTGGACCTCGACCCGGTGGAGGCGGCGCGCTCCACCGACCTGTACCCCCGGGACGAGTCCGCCGACCCCGGCCCCTCCGCCCGCCGCCTCTTCGAGGCCCGCTGGCGCGTGGCCGACGACGTCACGGTGCGCGCGCAACTCACCACGTACGAGCCCGAGTCCCGCCACCAGAAGCGCGAGGGCGTCCGCTGGGTCCTCGCCGCCGAGGCCGAGCGGGCGTGGGAGCCGAGCTGGCCCTCACCCGCCACCGTCTTCTGGCCCGACAGCGACCAGGTCCCCTGGGACCACGAGACGGTGCCGGGCGTGCGCCTGCGGACGACGAACCACCTGCCGAAGGACGACGACGACGTGCGCCGCCTGCTGCGGGCCTGCACCCGGCAGAGCTGGTTCATCCACGTCGTGGTGCACGAGGCGATGACGCCGGACGTGCTGGGCCGACGGCCGGTCACGGCGTTCCTGCCGCCCAGCCTGCGGCACCGGGTGGTCGAGCACCGGGCCACGCCGGAACAGGCCCTGATCGCCGACTTCGTGATGAAGCGCGAGCTGGGCGTGGGGCTGCCGCGCGGCGGCGCCGTCGTCCTGCCCCCGACGCCGCCGTCCCCGGGCGACGACCCGGAGCGCTTCACGGTCCGGAACGTCTTCCTGGACGGTACGGAGCCCACCGAACTCATCCGCAAGATCGAGGAGTTCGCCTCCCTGCCCCAGCCCATGCCGACCGACGCCGAACAGGCGCTCACGCGGCTGCGTCAGGGCTGGCACCTGCTGACCCCGGACGAGGAACTGGCCCACGCGCGGGCCATGGTCACCCAGTACGCCAAGGCACTTGAGGCCATGACGACCTCCTGCGACCTGTACCGGGAGGCCGCCGAGGCGGCGCTCGAAGCCCTCGCCGCGGCCGGCGGCGACGGCGCCGCCCGGGCGGCGTCGCCCGCGGCGGCCAAGCAGGACGCCTCACCGTGGAAGTCCTTCGGGAAGGCGTTCACCCGCTTCCGGGGCCCGCAGGCCGAAGCGCCGGAGACGGAGGCCGAGTGAGCGCCCGCGCGGCCCGGTGAGAGGTGTGGGGTCCCCGCGGAGGCCGGGCGCTCCGGGGTGACGCGCCCGGCGCCCGCGGCCTCGGCGGCGGACCGGGGCCGCCCACGCTCGGGCCGGGGCGTCGGCGCCCCCACCCGCGGGGGGGGTGTCACATCCGAGGCCGCCGCACTGTCCCTTCTACGGAAACGAGAGAAGGGATCGCGAGGATGAAGACCCTCATCGTGTGCGCCTCCGTGTCGCACGGGAACACGCGTCGTGTCGCCGACAGCATGGCCCGGGTCCTGGGCGCGAAGGTCGTGTCGCCCGAGCAGGCCGACCTGGCGGAGTTGGCCGCCGCCGACCTCGTGGGATTCGGCTCGGGTGTCTTCTACCAGAGGCTCCACCCCCGCCTGACGGGCTTCGTCAAGGCCCTGCCCGCCGGGCGCGGGCGGGCGTTCGTCTTCGCCACCAGCGGACTTCCCGAGCTGCCGCCGGCACCGTTCACCCGCCCCTTGGTCCGGCTCCTCGAAGGCAAGGGCTTCGAGGTGGACGGGATCTTCTCGTGCCGGGCGCTGGACACCATGGTGCCCTTCGGGCTGATCGGCGGGATCCGGAAGGAGCGGCCGAACGACGGGGACCTGGCCGCCGCGCGGGCCTTCGCCGCGCGCCTGCGGGACGGCCGGGCCCCGGCCTCCTGACACGTGCCGTCCCTTGACGGTCCCGCACTCCCTCCGTATATTTCGTTCGGCCGAACGAAATAAACCAGGGAAGGGGAACGCCATGGACACCCACGAGAGGGAGCTTCGTGACCTCTTCGCGGAGTACTGCAGGACCTGGACCGAAGGCGACGCGGCCGGCTTCGGCCGGCTGTTCACGGAGGACGCCGACTACGTCTCGTACGACGGCAGTTGGGCGGCCGGCGCCGCACGGCTGCAGGACAACCACGACAAGCTGTTCCGCGGCGTGGTCGCCGGATCGGCCATGGTCGGCGAGATCGAGTCACTGCGCTTCGTCACCGACTCCGTCGCCGTGCTGGTGGGCAACGGCTCGGTGCTGATGCCCTGGCGCAGCAGCCTGCCGAAGCGGCGCCTCTCACGGCAGATCATCGTCTGTGTCCGCACCGCGGAGGGCTGGCGGATCGCGGCGATCCAGAACGGCCGGCAGCGGCCGGTGACCGTCCCGGAGCCCGACTCGATGCCGTCGAGGATGTCGCAGGCGATGACCCGGCTGGCCCGGCGCGCCGGCATCGGCAGGGCGCGCGAGGTCACCCTGCCGTGACGGCGCCGGTCGTCAGGCGGTCTCCGCCTCGAAGGTGCGCAGCAGATCGGCGGCGACGCTCACCGCGATGGTGGCGGGTTCCTTGCCGGCGATGCCGGGCAGGCCGATCGGGGTCTTGATCCGGTCGACGGCGGCCTCGTCGTGGCCGCCCTCCGTGCGGAGACGGGCGCGGAAGCGCGCCCATTTGGCCGCCGATCCGATCAGGCCGATGGAGCCGAGGTGGGGGGTGCGCAGGGCCGCGTCGCACAGGGCGGCGTCCTCCGCGTGGTCGTGCGTCATGATCAGGACGTGGGTGCCGTGCGGCAGTTCTTCGAGGACCTCCTCGGGCAGCAGGGGCGTGTGGTGCACCCGTATCCGCGCGACCGCGTCCGCGAGGACGGCGAGCCGGTCCTCGGCGAGGACGTCGGCGCGGCTGTCGATCAGGTGGAGGTCGAGGTCCTGACGCGCCAGGACGCGCGCCAGCTCCAGCCCGACATGCCCGACGCCGAAGACCGCCACCGCCCGGACCACCGGGAGGGGTTCGAGCAGCACCGAGACCGTGCCTCCGCAGCACTGCACGCCGTGGCGGTTGGTCACCTTGTCGTTCAGGGCGAAGTCGATCATCTCCGGTTCGGCGGCGGACGCGGCGATGAGCTCCCGGGCCCGGTCGATGGCGACGGCCTCGACGTTGCCGCCGCCGATCGAACCCCACGTCCCGGCCGGCCCGACGACGAGTTTCGCGCCGGCCCTGCGGGGAGCGTGGCCGCGCACGGTCGCGACGGTCACGAGCACGCCGGGCTCCCGGCGTGCTCGCAGCCGCGCGACCGCGCCGACCCAGGTCATGTCAGGCACGCCGCGACACTTCGGCCTCGGCGGCCGGCGCGGGCGCGGCGCGGCGGGCCGCCTGGATGGCCCAGTACACCGCTTCCGGTGTGGCGGGCGAGGCGAGTTCCACGGCCGCTCCGGCGGGCCCGAACGCCGCGGCGGCCTGCCGCAGTGCCTCGCGCACCGAGAACGCCAGCATCAGGGGCGGCTCGCCGACGGCCTTCGAACCGTAGACCGCGCCCTCCTCGGTGGCGTTCTCCAGGAGCCGGACGTGGAACTCCTCGGGCATCTCCGAGAAGCTGGGCAGCTTGTACGTGCTCGCCGCCTGGGTCAGGAGCCGGCCCCGGTGTGGCCCGTCACCGGTGTCCCAGCGCAGGTCCTCCAGCGTGAGCCAGCCCGCGCCCTGCACGAAGCCGCCCTCGACCTGGCCGATGTCGATCAGCGGGGAGAGGCTGTCGCCGACGTCGTGCACGATGTCCACCCGCCGGATGCGGTACGCCCCGGTGAAGCCGTCCACCTCGACCTCGGCCGCCGCCGCGCCGTAGGAGAAGTACTTGAACGGCGAGCCCCTGAAGGTCCGCGCGTCCCAGTGCAGGCCCTCGGTCCGGTAGAAGCCGGCCGCCGACAGCTGCACCCGCTGGAGGTACGCGGTCCGCACCAGCTCGTCCCACTCCAGTGCGTCGTCCCGGCCGAGGACGCGCGCGACGCCCTCCACGATCCGGACGTCCGAGGCGTTCGCGCCCAGTCGGGTGGCGGCCACCCGCGTCAGCCGCTCGCGCAGCTGCTCGCAGGCGTCCTTGACCGCCGCGCCGTTCAGGTCCGCCCCCGAACTGGCGGCGGTGGCGGACGTGTTGGGCACCTTGTCGGTACGGGTCGGGGCGAGCCGCACCTTGTGCAGCGGGATGCCCAGGCCGGTCGCGGCCACCTGCAGCATCTTGGTGTGGAGGCCCTGGCCCATCTCGGTGCCGCCGTGGTTGATCAGGACCGAGCCGTCCTTGTAGATCAGGACCAGGGCGCCCGCCTGGTTGAAGGCGGTGAGGTTGAACGAGATGCCGAACTTGATGCCGGTGATCGCGAGCCCGCGCTTGGTGTGCGGGTGCGCGGCGTTGAAGGCCGCGATCTCGCGCCGGCGGTGGTCGACGTCGCCGTCGGCCCGGACCTGCTCCCAGACGGTGGTGATCCGTTCGGGGTGGGTGACCGGCTGTCCGTACGGCGTCGTCTGGCCCTGCCCGGGCCGGTAGAAGTTGCGTTCCCGCAGCTCCATGGGGTCGAGGCCGAGCAGCGGGGCGCACCGGCCCATGATGTCCTCGATCACCAGCATGCCCTGGGGGCCGCCGAAGCCGCGGAAGGCGGTGTTGGAGACCTTGTGGGTCTTGGCGATGCGGCCGGTGACGCGGGCGTTCGGGATCCAGTAGGTGTTGTCGATGTGGCACAGCGCGCGGGCGACCACCGGCTCGGAGAGGTCCAGGCTCCAGCCGCCGTCCGCGGTCAGGGTGGCCTCCAGGGCCTGGATGCGGCCGTCGGCGTCGAAGCCGATCCGCCACTCGGCCAGGAAGCCGTGGCGCTTGCCGGACATGGTCAGGTCCTGGGTCCTGGTGAGGCGGACCCGGACCGGTCGGCCGGTCAGCCGGGCACCGAGCGCGGCGACGGCCGCGAAGCCGTGCGGCTGCATCTCCTTGCCGCCGAAGCCGCCGCCCATCCGCAGGCACTGCACGGTCACCTCGTGGCTGGGCACGCCGAGGACGTGCGCGACGATCTCCTGTGTCTCCGAGGGGTGTTGGGTGCTGCTCTGGACGAACGTCTGGCCGTTCTCATCGACCAGGGCCAGGGCCGCGTGCGTCTCCAGGTAGAAGTGTTCCTGGTCGGAGAAGTGGAGCTCGCCCGAGAACACGTGCGCGGAGTCGGCGAAGCCGGTGTCGACGTCGCCGGTGAGGAGCACGGGGCGGGCGCCGTGGAAGCTGTCCGCCGCGATGGCGTCCCGCAGGGCGATCACGGAGGGCAGTTCGTCGAGTTCCACCTCGACGGCCTCCGCGCCGAGGCGCGCCGCCTCCAGGGTCTCGCCGAGGACCCAGGCCACCGCGTGGCCGTGGAACATGACCTCGTCGGGGAAGAGCGGTTCGTCGTGCTTCATCCCGGCGTCGTTGACCCCGGGCACGTCGGCACCGGTCAGCACGCGGACCACGCCGGGCACGGCGAGCGCGGGCGCGGTGCGCAGCGCGGTGATCCTGCCGTGGGCCTTCATGACCTGGACCGGATGGGCGTGCAGCACGTCCTTGGTGCGGTGCGTCAGGTCGTCGGTGTAGAGCGCGGCGCCGGTGACGTGCAGGTGGGCGCTCTCGTGCGGCATCGAGACGCCGACGACGGGCTTCGCGGGGCGTTCGGACAACTGGCTCATGACGACACCGCCTCGGTGGTTCGCGCGTACAGCTTCCTCAGGCTCTGGCCGAGCATCTCGGCGCGGTAGGCGGCGCTCGCGCGGTGGTCGTCCAGGGGGGTGCCCTCGGTCCGCAGCACCCCCGCCGCGGCCTCGACGGTCTCCGCCGTCCACGGCGCGCCCGCCAGGGCGGCCTCGGTGGCGAGGGCGCGGATCGGGGTGGCCGCCACGCCGCCCAGGCCGATGCGGGCCTTGCGGACGGTGCCGTCCTCGATGTCGAGCGCGAAGGCGACGGCCACGCTGGAGATGTCGTCGAAGCGCCGCTTGGCGATCTTGTGGAAGGCGGTGACCGGCGACAGGGGCAGCGGGACGCGCACCGCGCGGATCAGCTCGCCGGGACGGCGCACGCTCTGCCGGTAGCCGGTGAAGTACTCCGCCAGCGGGACCTCGCGTTCGCCGTCGGCGTCGGCGAGCACCACCGACGCGTCGAGTGCGAGCAGGGCCGGCGGGCTGTCCCCGATGGGGGATCCGGTGCCCAGATTGCCGCCGAGGGTCGCGCCGTTGCGGATGAGCCGGGACGCGAACTGCGGGAACACTTCGGCGAGGAGGGGTACGGCGCCGTCGAGGCGGCGCTCGATCTCGGTCAGCGTCAGCGCCGCCCCGATCTCGATGTGATCGGACGCGACCCGCAGTTCGCGGAGTTCGGGCAGGCGGTCGACGGCGACGACGCAATCGGCCCGGCGGGAGCGGATGTTGACCTCGACGCCCCAGTCGGTGGAGCCGGCGACCACCACCGCGTCGGGGCGCTCGCGCAGCAGCCGCAGGGTCTCGTCCAGGGTGCGCTTCCGCAGGAAGCTGCTGCCGTCCCGGGTGTACGCGGTGGCCACCGGTTCCGGCGGGGACTGCTCGCGGCGCCGGGCCAGGCGGTCGTCCTCGGCGGGCGTGCCGACGGCGAACGCGGCGTCGCGAATGGGGCGGTAGCCGGTGCAGCGGCACAGGTTCCCGCTGAGCGCGTGGAGGTCGAAGCCGTTCGGACCGTGCTCGTGGTCGTCGCGGGGCTCGGCCGGGTCCGCGTGCGGCCGGCGGTCGGGGCGGTAGTACTCGGCGGCCATGCTGCAGACGAACCCCGGTGTGCAGTAGCCGCATTGGGAGCCGCCGCGGGCCGCCATCTCCTCCTGCACCGGGTGCAGCGCGCCGGCGCCGCCGGTGTCGGCGGTGGGGGCGAGCCCTTCGGAGGTGACGACCTCCTGTCCGTCGAGCGACGCGGCCGGGAGGAGGCAGGCGTTGACCGCCACCCAGTCGGTGGGCTCGTGCGTCCCCGGCCTGGCGACCAGGACGGCGCAGGCGCCGCACTCCCCTTCGGCGCAGCCCTCCTTGGTCCCGGTGAGACCGCGTTCGCGCAGGAGGTCCAGCAGGGTGGTGTGGGCGGTGGCCGGTGCCACCGGCGTGTCCTGCCCGTTGACCGTGATCCGTGCCGCTGTCACGTCAGGTCCTCGTTTCGGCGCTCGATCGACACGTACGTCATAGGCATCATGCTTCGGGCAGCTTTCTGTATGCGGACGCGCCACGGAGCGAAACGGGCGCGAAGGGGCGCACGGCGGCAAGGTGCGCCAGGGAAAAGGGAGAAGAGGCGGGAGGACCCGCGAGGTGCCGCGAGGGGGCACGGAGGGACAGGGCGCTCAGCAGCCGTGCGCGATGCGGCCCGGAACCCAGGCGGTGCACTCGGCGAGGCGGCCGAGGTCGGAGTAGGTGAACATCCGCGGGTCGCCTCCTTCCGCGAGCCGAGGGTCGATGTGGTCGGCAAGGTAGTGGCCGGTGCAGCGCCGGTCAAGGGGGCCGGGTCCTCACGGGGCTGAACCCGGAGGAGCCGTGGGCCGCCCGCCGTGCGAACCGGCTCGCATCGATTCCGCAGCGTATGGTGGGACCATGGACGACAGCGTGCTCGGCATCACCACGGGCGCCGTGGCCCGACGGCTCGGGGTCTCCCCCACCACCGTGCGTTCCTGGGACCGGCGGTACGGGATCGGCCCCGCCGTCCGCGCAGACGGGCGGCACCGGCGCTGGAGCCCCGCGGACGTCGCGATGCTGGAGGAGATGTGCCGCCTCACGGCGTCGGGCGTCCCGCCGGCCGAGGCCGCGCGGGGCGCCCGGGAGGTGCGGTCCCCGGTGACGCCGGAACCGCTCCCCGCGCCCGCCCCGCGCGGGGCGGCCGGCAGCGGACTGCCGCTGGGCGACGTGCGGCAGGAGTGCCGCGGTCTCGCCCGTGCCGCGGTGCGCCTCGACGGGCCGCTCATGGACGCCCTGCTCCAGGCGGCGCTGGCGACGTACGGGCTGGTCGTCGCCTGGGAGGAGGTCATGGCCCCGACGCTGCACGCGGTGGGCCGGAAGTGGGAGTCGTCCGACGACCGCTACGTCGAGGTCGAGCACCTGCTGTCCTGGCACATCTCCACCGCCCTCCGGCGGGCCGCCGCCTCGGGACCGCCGGCCGCCTCCCCGGCGCCGCCGGCCCTGCTGGCCTGCGTCCCCTCCGAGCAGCACACGCTGGCCCTGGAGGCGCTGGCCGCCGGCCTCGCCGAACGGGGGGTGCCGACCAGGATGTTCGGCGCCGCCGTGCCCGCCGAGGCCCTCGACGCGGCGGTGCGCCGGTCAGGGCCGACCGCCGTCGTCCTCTGGTCCCAGGCCCGCTCCACCGCGAACCACGCCCTGGCCCGGCACGTCGCGGGGACGGCGTTCGGAGTGCGGGGCGCCCGCACGGCTCCTCTGGTCCTCCTCGCGGGTCCCGGCTGGCGCGGCCGCACGCCCGACCCCGGTACGGCGCGCCCCACCGGCCTGCGGGAGGCGATCGGCCTGATCACCCGGCGGTACGAGGCTTCGGCGCCCGGGGAGGAGGAGGGAGCCTGACCGGGGCGGACGCGCGTCTCCGGGAAACGCGTCTCCGGGAAAGGGGCTCGGCGGCCGGGTCCGGGCCCGTTCAACGGTCGACGCGGACACCGGCGAGTTCGAGGCCGTGCCGCATCCGGCGCAGGCCGCGGCGGGTGTGGCTCTTGACCGTGCCGAGCGGCATGCCGGTGCGGTCGGCGATCTGGGTCTGGGTCAGGTCGGCGAAGTAGGCGAGTTCGAGGACGTCGCGCTGGACGCGGGGCAGCCGGGACAACTCCTCGGTGACGACCAGTCGTTCGAGGACCCGCTCGGGCTCCTCGCCGGTCCGGTCCTCGTGCGCCAGGCGGGCGCCGAGGGACGCCGCGAGCTCGGTGCGGCGGGTGCGCGCGGCCAGGCTGTCGGCGATCTTGCGTCGGGTGATGCCGACGAGCCAGGCCGGCAGGGTGCCCCGCTCGGGACGGAAGTTCGCCCGGCCTCGCCAGGCGGCGGCGAACACCTGCTGGGTGACGTCCTCCGCCTCGCGGGCGTCCCCGAGGGCGCGGGCGGCCAGCGCGTGGACCAGGGGACCCCAGCGCCGGTACGCGGCGGCCAGGCACCTCTCGTCGCCGCCGACCACACCGCGGGCGATCCGGTCGTCGTCGGCGGCGGCGACGTCCTCGGTGGCCTCGGCGGCGACGTCCTCGGTGGTCTCGGCGGTGGGACCGACCCGGTCCTCGGCCGGCCCGTCGGTGGCGTGGGGCGCGAGGACTCCGGTCGTCCGGTCTGCGGTCATGGCGCTTCCTCCTCTGCGTGGCCCGTACCTCCTCACGGTCCGCCCGGCAGCCTTCCCCGACCAACTCGCACCGTTTCCGCATCGAAATCTCCCAGGAGGCCGTCGCGGAGGCACCTCGATCAGGAGGCGGGGCCTCGGAGCCGTCGGAAGCGCGCCAGCCCCTCGGAGAGCTCCACCAGCGGGTCCGGATAGTCGAGGGCCGCCCGGTCGAGCCCGGTGAGCCGCCAGGGCTCGTGGACGGCCGGTCCGTCGAGACCCGCCAGTTCCGGCACCCAGCGGCGGACGTAGGCGCCGTCGGGGTCGTACCGCTTGGCCTGGGCGACCGGGTTCAGGACGCGGTGGGGACGGGTGTCGGTGCCGGTGCCGGCCACCCACTGCCAGTTGAGCTGGTTGTTCGCGACGTCGCCGTCCACCAGCAGGCCGAGGAAGTGGCGCGCCCCCTCGCGCCAGTCGACGCAGAGCGTCTTCGACAGGAAGGAGGCCGTGACGAGCCTGCCCCGGTTGTGCATCCACCCCTCGTGGGCGAGCTGTCGCATGGCGGCGTCGACCAGGGGGTAGCCGGTGCGTCCCTCGCGCCAGGCGGCGAGGTCCGCCTCGGCGTCCGCGCCGGCCCGCCAGCGCCCCGACCGGGAACGGTAGTCGGCCTCGGCCGCCGCGGGGCGCGCGGCCAGCACCTGGTGGTGGAAGTCCCGCCAGCAGAGCTGCCGTACGAACGCGTCGGCGCCCGCCCCGCCCCGCTCGGCCGCCCGGTGCACCGCCTCGGTGGCGGAGAGGGCTCCGAAGTGGAGGTGGGGCGAGAGCCGGGAGGTGGCATCGCCCGCCAGGTCGTCGTGGCGCTCCTCGTACGCGTCGAGGTGACCGGCCAGCCACGCGCCGAGCCGCTTGCGGGCCTCGCTCTCCCCTCCCGCGGGCAAAGCCGGCGACACGTCCGCGACGGCGGAGCGCGACGGGATCCGGTCGGAGCGCAGGTCCGACGGGACGCGCAGCCTCCGCGGGGCGGCGAAGGGCGTCCGCACGGGCTCCGCGGCCCAGCGGCGGTGATAGGGCGTGAAGACGGCGAAGTGGTCCGAGCCCCGCGGCACGACGTCGCCGGGCGGCACGACGGTGACGACGCCGTCGTGCACGTAGAGGCGGCGGCCGTCCTCCTCCAGTGCCCTGCGGAGCCGGTCCTCCCGCCGCCGGGCGAAGGCCGTCACGCCGGCCGCCATGTGGACCTCGTCGGCCTCGGTCCGCCGCACCACGTCCCGTACCTCGGAGACCGTGTCGCCCTCCCGCACCACCAGCCGTCCGCCCCGCTCCCGCAGGGACCGGTCGAGGTCCTCCAGGCAGTCCGCGAGGAAGGCCAGCCGGTTCGGCGCGGCGAAGCCCGCCCGGGCCACGGCCGGGTCCCGGACGAACAGCGGCACCACCTGGTCGGCCCCCTGGACCGCCGCCCTCAGCGGCGGATGGTCGTGGACCCTGAGATCCGAGGTGTACAGAACGACGGAGACGGTCATCGCGCTCTCCCTGCTCGGCCGCCGGTCACGGACGCGCGGCGCCGCGCCGGGGTACTGGTGTGGCACTCCTGCACAGGCGGTTCGCCGCGCTCCGGGCCGCCGGATGCACACGGGCCGGGTCGGCCCGGCCCTCGGGGCGGGAGCGCCCCGCACCGGCGCCGACAGCCGCCCGTGCGCCGGGGGCTCATCCGCCGCCGGGTGCCGTGCCCGTCCGCTCGCTCTCCCTCTCGGCGGTCCGGGCGATGTTCCTGGCCATGCCGCCGAAGACCACGGCGTGGAAGGGGGACACGCCCCACCAGTACGCCTGCCCGGCCAGGCCCCGGGGATGGAAGAGCGCCCGCTGCCGGTACGAGGTCCGGCCCCGCTCGTCCCGGTCCACCGCCATCTCCAGCCAGGCGAGACCGGGCAGCCGCATCTCCGCCCGGAGGCGCAGCAGGCGCCCGCGGTCCATCGCCTCCACGCGCCAGAAGTCCAGTGCGTCACCGACCCGGAGGTGCTTCGCGTCCCTGCGGCCCCGGCGCAGTCCCACTCCCCCGGCGAGCCGGTCGGCCCACCCCCGGACGGCCCAGGCCAGCGGGAAGGAGTACCAGCCGTTCTCCCCGCCCACCCCTTCGATGACCCGCCACAGCGCCTCGGGGCTCGCGTCGACCGTGCGGGCGCGTTCGTCCGTGTAGAGGCTGCCGCCGGCCCAGTCCGGGTCGGTCGGCAGCGGGTCGCTGGGTGCCCCGGGCGGTGAGGCGGAGGACCAGCGGGTGGCGACCCGCGCCTCCCGCACCCGGCGGAGGGCCAGCCGGAGCGCCTCGGCGAGGGGGAGGGGCCTGCCGGGTAGGTCGGGGACGTGACGGGTGATGTCGCGCTCCGTGCAGACCACCTCGTGCCGCAGCGATTCGGCGAGGGGGCGGGCCAGGGAGGCCGGCACGGGGGTGACGAGGCCGACCCACTCGCTGGACAGCCGGGGGGTGAGGACCGGCACGGGGACGACGAGCCGCCTGCGGAGCCCGGCGACCTCCGCGTACCGTCCCATCATCTGGCGGTAGGTGAGCACGTCGGGCCCCCCGATGTCGAAGGTCCGGTTCACGTCCGCGGGCAGGGCGGCGCTCTCCGCCAGGTACCTCAGCACGTCGCGGACCGCGATGGGCTGGACGCGGGTGCCGACCCACCGGGGAGTGACCATGACGGGGAGTCGCTCGGTGAGGTAGCGGAGCATCTCGAAGGAGGCCGATCCGGAGCCGATGACGACGGCCGCGCGCAGCACGGCGGTGGGGACGCCCGAGTCGAGGAGGACGCGGCCCACCTCGGTGCGGGAGCGGAGGTGCGGCGAGAGCTCGCTCTCCGGCACTCCGCGCGGGACCAGACCGCCGAGGTAGACGATGCGGCGCAGCCCGGCGGCGCGGGCCTCGGCGGCGAACGTGCGGGCGGCGAGCCGGTCGGCGTCCTCGAAGCGTGCCGTCGACGTCATGGAGTGCACGAGGTAGTAGGCGACGTCGACGCCGGCGAACGCCTCGCGGAGGCTCTCGGCGACCATGACGTCGCCGCGGACGGTCTCGACCCGGTCGGCCCACGGGAAGTCCCGGAGCTTGTCCGGGTGCCGGGCGAGGCAGCGCACCCGGTACCCCTTGTCGAGCAGCTCCGGCACGAGGCGGCCGCCGATGTAGCCGCTCGCGCCGGTGACCAGGCAGAGGGCTCCGTCGGTCGGGGTGGGAGTGTCCATGGGCTGATCCGTTTCACCGTCCGCCGTGGCGTACACGTTCCATGGGGTTTTCCGTCCCCGCGGGGCACGCGGATGCACCCCGCGAAATGTGACGGGCGCCTTGCAGTCGCATGTCAGACGCCTTGGAATGCTTCCCACCTGATCGATCTTGATCAAAGAATGACTTGTCGCCAGGGCTCGTTACCCTCCGAATCGTCGGACCCGAGCATCGAGCGCGGCACCCTCGGCGTCGCCCGGACCGGCTGCGCCTCTCCGCCCCTCAGAAAGTCACCTCGCGCATGTCCAGAACCGGCACACCCCCGCCGGCCCTCCGTACGGCTCCCGGCACCGACCCCGTGGGGAGGGCGGCGTCGTGCTCCGTCATGTGATGCGCAGGACGGGCGGCTGGCTGGCGATGATCGTGGTCGCCACCAACGTCACGTACGTGCTCGCCGCCCTGTTCCTCGACCCGAGGTCCAACTACAAGGACACGCGGCCCGTCCGCAGCGAGGCGGAGATCGACCAGGCCCTGGCGCCGTACAACCTGGATCCGCGGGTGCCGCTCGTGGAGCGGTGGTGGGGCTGGTTCAGCGACGTGGTGCTGCACTTCGACTGGGGCAGGTCCCCGGTCGGGGCGCCGGTGAACGCCGAGATCGGGTTCCGGGTGCTCGTGAGCGCCCAACTGGTCACCGCCGCCACGCTCCTGTCCGTCCTCCTCGGGGTCGCGCTGGCCGTCTCCGCGGCGTCCCGGCAGTACGGCTGGTGGGACCGGGTCACACAGCTGGTGTCGGTGTTCCTCTTCAACATCCCCACCGCCGTGGCCGCGTTGGGCGTCGTCCTGCTCGGGATCTGGCTCAACCAGAGCCTGGGGCTGCGTTTCCTGTACGTGGCCGGGGAGAAGTCCCCGACCGTCGAGGGCCTGCTGCCGATCGTGATCGACCGCGTCCAGCACCTGGTCCTGCCGACGCTGAGCCTGACCCTGCTCGGGTACGTGGGCTACCACCTCACCCAGCGCACGCTGCTGCTCGACGCCATCGACTCGGACTACGTGCGCACCGCGCGCGCCACCGGCCTCACCCGCGCCCAGGCGATCCGACGCCACGCCCTGCGCTCCTCGCTGATCCCGACCGCCACCTCCGTGGCCTTCGGCATCCCCGCCGTGTTCACGGGCGCGGTCATCACCGAGACCGTCTTCGGCTGGAACGGCATGGGCCAGTACTTCATCCAGACCATCGGCAAGAACGACGTCCACGGCGCCGTCGCGGTGGCCGCGTTCGGCGCGGCGATGACGGCGGTCGGCGCGATCCTCGCCGACGTCGCCGTCGCCCTCCTCGACCCCCGAGTACGGGTGAGCTGACGTGACCGCTGTCGTGACCCCTCTCCCCCATCGGCCCGCTCAGCGCAGCGGCCGGCTCTACCTGCGGCGCTTCGTCCGCAACCGCGGCGCCGTGCTCGGTGTGGCCCTCTTCGTGGCCCTCGTGCTCTTCGGTCTCCTCGGCGGGCTGTTCTCGCCCTTCTCCCCCACCGACGTCGACTTCACCGCGCTCACCCAGGCGCCGAGCGCGGTCCACCCCTTCGGCACCGACCAGGGCGGCAACGACGTCTACGCCGAGGCCGTGCACGGACTCCGCCGGTCGCTCGTCATCGCGGTCAGCGTGTCGGTGCTGACGGTCGTGCTCGCGGCGGTGATCGGCGCGGGAGCCGCGTACCTCGGCGGCCGGGTCGAGCGGCTGACCCTGGCGGTCATCCACTTCCTGCTCGTGGTCCCGTCGTTCCTCGTGCTCGCGCTGGTGTCGCACCGCCTCGCCGGCGACTGGCGGGTCCTGATCCTCGTCCTCACGGTCTTCGGCTGGATGACGACCGCCCGTGTCGTCTGGTCGCTGTCCACGTCGCTGCGCGAGCGGGACTACGTCCTGGCCGCCGAGTTCATGGGCGTGCGGCCCTGGCGGATCGTGCTGCGCCACATCATCCCCAACCTGGGATCGCTGCTGGTCGTCAACCTGACGCTCGGGGTCGTCGCCACGGTCCTCAGCGAGACGGCCCTGTCCTTCCTCGGCTTCGGCGTCCAGACCCCCGACGTGTCGCTCGGCACCATGCTCGCCGACGGCGCCGGCACGATCAGCAGCGCGCCGTGGCTGTTCGCGTTCCCCGCCGGGCTCGTCGTGCTGCTCACCGTGTCGATGACGCTCATCGGCGACGGGCTGCGCGACGCCCTCGACCCCACCTCCGTATCGGCGGCCTCGGGAGGCGCGCGATGACCTTCACCCTGACCCCGGCCCCCGATTCGCCCCCACGTGACGCGGGGCGGGCCCCGGTCCTGTCCGTGCGGGATCTGCGGATCTCCTTCCCGTCCGAGGCCGGCCCCGTCGCGGCGGTGCGCGGCGTCGACTTCGACCTGCTGCCCGGCCGGACGCTCGGCATCGTCGGCGAGTCCGGTTCGGGCAAGTCCGCGACCGCGATGGGCGTGATGGGGCTGCTGCCGCCGACCGCCCGCGTGTCGGGGCAGGTCCTGCTCGGGGGCCGCGACCTGGTCGGGCTGAACGACAAGCAGCTGTCCCGGGTGCGCGGCAACGAGATCGGCATGGTCTTCCAGGACCCGCTGTCGGCGCTGACCCCGATCTTCCCGGTCGGCCGGCTGCTGTCCGACGCGTTGCGGGTGCACCAGGACCTGACGCGCCAGGCCGCGTGGCGGCGCGCCGTCGAACTCCTCGACCTGGTCGGCATCCCCGAACCGCACCGCAGGGCCCGCTCCTTCCCGCACGAGTTCTCCGGCGGGATGCGCCAGCGTGTCGTCATCGCCCTGGCCATGGCGAACTCGCCGTCGGTCATCGTGGCCGACGAGCCGACCACCGCCCTCGACGTGACCGTCCAGGCCCAGATCCTGGAGGTGCTGCGGACCGCGCAGGCCGAGACCGGCGCGGGCCTCGTGCTCATCACGCACGACCTCGGTGTCGTCGCCGGGTACGCCGACGACGTCGCCGTGATGTACGCGGGCCGGATCGTGGAACGGGCGGGCGTCGACGAGCTGTTCCGGCGGCCGGGCATGCCGTACACGATCGGTCTGCTGGGCGCCGTGCCCCGGCCCGACGCCCCGAAGGACCGGCCGCTGGTGCCGATCGGCGGCGAACCGCCGTCGCCCGCGGCGCTGCCGGCCGGATGCCCGTTCGCGGACCGCTGCCCGGTCGTCCTCGACCGCTGCCGTACGGAGGAACCCGCGGCGACGGCCGTCGCCGGGCACGGGGAGGTCGCCTGCCTGCGCGCCGACGAGATCGCGGACGGCCGCCTGCCGGTGGACGCGCTGTTCCCCGCCCCGGAGGACGCCGTCGCGGCCGAGCCCCCCGCCTCCGGCGAGGTGGTGCTGCGGGTGTCCGGCCTGGGCAAGACCTTCCCGGTGACCAAGGGCGCGTTCCTCAAGCGTCGCGTCGGCACGCTCCACGCCGTGAGCGACGTCGGATTCGAGCTGCGGGCCGGCGAGACGCTGGGCCTGGTGGGCGAGTCCGGCAGCGGCAAGACGACGGCGCTGCTGGAGATCCTGCGGCTCGCGCCGCCGGAGCGCGGGCGGATCGAGGTCGCCGGCACGGACGTCGCGGACCCCGGCTCCGCCGAGCGCCTGCGGCGCCTGCGCGGCGAGGTGCAGATCGTCATGCAGGATCCGATGGGCTCGCTCGACCCGCGCCTGCCGGTCTTCCGGCTGCTCGCCGAACCGCTGGAGGCGGTCGGTGTCGACCGGTCGGCGGTACGGGCCAGGGTGGCCGAACTCCTGGGCCTCGTCGGCCTCGACGCCTCCCTGGCGGACCGCTTCCCCGCCGCCCTGTCGGGCGGGCAGCGGCAGCGCGTCGGGATCGCCCGCGCCCTGGCGACGCAGCCGAGGATCGTGGTCCTGGACGAGCCCGTCTCGGCCCTGGACGTGTCCGTGCAGGCGGGCGTCGTCAACCTGCTCGCGCGGCTCCAGCGCGAGCTCGGGCTCGCGTATCTCGTCGTCGCGCACGACCTCGCCGTGATGCGGCACTTCGCCGACCGCATCGCGGTCATGTACCTGGGGCACGTCGTCGAGACCGGCAGCACCGAGGAGCTCTTCGCGAACCCCCGCCACCCGTACACCGAGGCCCTGCTCTCGGCCATCCCGGTGCCGGACCCGCGCCGCGAGCGCGCCCGCGAGCGGATCGTGCTCCGGGGCGAGCAGCCGAGCGCGTCGAACCTCCCGCGGGGCTGTGTCTTCGTCGACCGCTGCCCCCTGTTCGGGACGCTCGACGAGGGGCTGCGGGAGCGGTGCCGCACGCGGCGCCCCTCCCTGGGCCCGACGGCTCCCGGCTCCGACCGCCACCTCCACGCCTGCCACGCCCGCTGACCGCGGACTCCCCCGCCCGAGCACCACGCACCCATCACCTCGCGGACAGCGCGCCCTCCGGCGTACCCGCACCCCCTGAAGGAATGAGGAACCACCCCGCCATGCGATCGAAAATCGCCGTCCCCGCAGCCGCCCTCACCGCGGCCCTCGCCCTCGCCGTCTCGGCCTGCAGCGCCTCCGGGTCCGGCACGCCGGACGCCGGAAAGGGCGCCGGGAAGGGCGCGACGCCCGCCGCCGCCTCGGCGAAGGTCGACTACAACCCCCAGCCCTACGACAGCGTCGAGGAGGGCGGCACCTACACCACCGCCGGAACCATCGACGACCAGGGCAACCCGTTCAACGCCAACGCGACGCTCACCGCCAAGCGCGTCTGGTTCTGGTACAACCCGGACGTCATCACCTACTCGCCCACCGGCGAGGTGCAGTACAACCCGGACTACCTGAGCGACGTCGAGGTCGACGTCACCGGCGGCAACCAGCGGGTCGTCCTCACCCTCCACCCCGAGGCCACCTACAACGACGGCACGCCGATCGACTGGACCGCCGTCAAGGCCACCTGGCAGGCGAACAACGGCTCGGACAAGAAGTACAACGCCACCGACACCCAGGGCTACGGCGCGATCACCTCGGTGACGCGCGGCGCGGACGACAAGCAGGCCGTGATCACCTTCAAGGGCGTCGCCCCCTGGTGGTCGAGCCTGTTCACCACGTTCCTGCACCCCAAGGCCGCCGGGGTCGCCGCGTACAACGACGCCTACGTCAAGAAGGTCCACCCCGAGTGGGGTGCCGGGCCGTACACCGTCGGGAAGTTCGACGCGGAGTCCGGGGACCTGACCTTCGTGCGCAACCCGAAGTGGTGGGGCAAGAAGGGCAGGCTCGACCGGCGCGTCTACGTCAACCTGGAGTCCGACGCCGCCGCCAACGCCTTCAAGAACGGCCAGATCGACTACACCTCCACCGGCGACGCCGAGGGCCTGAAGCGGCTCTCCGGCGTCCAGGGCACGGAGATCCGCCAGGGCGGCAGCCCGTTCGCGTACTCCTTCTACGTCAACGCCAAGTCGCCCAACCTCCAGGACGTCCAGGTGCGCAAGGCGCTCCTGCAGAGCGTCGACCGCGCGCAGATCGCCAAGATCCAGTTCCAGGGCCTCGGCGACTACAGCGAACCGCTGCCCGGCTCGCTGCTGCTCTTCAGCTTCCAGAAGGGCTACTCGGACAACGTCGGCGCCGTGATCAAGCACGACCCCGAGGACGCCAAGAAGACGCTCGACGCCGCCGGCTGGAAGCCGGGCGCCGACGGGATCCGGGAGAAGGACGGCAAGAAGCTCACCGTCACCTACACCCTCCGCGGCGACGACCCGCTGGAGAAGGCCACCGGCGGCGCGCTGGTGCAGATGCTGAAGCCGGTCGGCATCCAGGTCGAGCTGAAGACCTCCACGGACGCCGACTTCGCCAGGATCCTCACCGAGCGCAGCTTCGACATCTTCCTCGTCGGCAACCGCTCGTCCGACCCCTTCGGGACCCGCTACCTGTGCGAGTTCTACTGCACCGACAGCGCCTCCAACCTCGTGAGCATCGGCACGCCCGAGCTCGACAAGGAGATCCGTGCGGTCTCCGCGATCGCGGACCCGGCCCGGCAGACCGCCCAGGCCAACGCCGTCGAACGCAAGGCCCTGGCCCAGTACGGCTACCTGCCGCTGTTCAGCGGCCCGTCCATCTACGGCGTCAAGGAGGGCCTGGCCAACGTCGGCGCCACCCTCTTCGGCACACCGCTGCCGGAGACCGTGGGCTACGAGAAGTAGGGGCGCCGAGCCCCTCGGTGTGCGTGCGACCGAAGCCGGCCCGATCGGGCCGGCGTCGGCGGGTGGAAACGGGACGAGGGCGGGGGGAGTTGGCGGTGACCCCCGCGGGGGGCGGGGACATT
>NZ_JBHYKM010000001.1:229738-247793 GCF_042741435.1 Streptomyces sp. NPDC058955
CCCCGGGCGCTCGCGGTCGCGGCACCTCTGTGCGCGGGGCCCTCACCCGGGGGGTGGCCGTCCCCCCCCCGCCCGCCGGTGGGGGGCCGGCCCCCGGCGGGTGCAACGGGGCCGAGGCCGGGGTCAGTTCGCGTTCACCAGCTCGTGGGCCGGGACCTTGACGGTCCGCCGGCCGGGGGTGCCGCCGAGGACGACCTTGCGCAGGGCGCTGTTGTTGTCGAGGTTGGTCTCCTTCAGCCGCTTGGCCGGGTTGGCGAGGACCTGGATGTAGTAGGTGCCGTTGGGCAGGTCCGTGATGTCGAAGGACTGGCCCGGCAGGTCCTGGGTGTAGGTGTCGCCGGAGCCGACGTCCAGGACCTCGCGGACGGAGATGGAGTTCTCCTGGCCGCAGGCGGTGGACAGGTCGGTGTTGTTGGGGTGCCAGTTGGCGTTCTTCACCGTGTAGTCGACGGCGTCGGTGTTGGCGAGGCAGAACGCCTCCTTGCCGCTGCGGACCGCCTCCTTCTTGTCGGCCTTCAGCAGCCGGTAGCTGGCGAAGTCGGTGAAGTGCCAGTGGACGTGGCCGGGGCGCGGGTCCCACTCCATGGTGCCGGTCGGGGTGTAGCCGACCTGCTTGCCCTGGGCGTCGTAGAAGTACTGGTAGGCGTCCATCTTGGCCTTGCCGGGCGAGCGGAAGCCGTCCACGACGAGCTGGGCCGGGCCGGCGTTCCAGACGTTCGCGCTGAAGGCGAGGTAGTCCTTGCCGGGCGCGCCCTGGCCGCCGCCGTCGCTGATGGTGATGCCGTACGCCGGCAGGGACCGCAGATCGGGCTTGGGGACGTTCGGGACGGACGGGGCCCCGGTGGGACGCGCGGACCGGGGGGTCAGGGCGGGTGCCTTGCGCGAGCCGTCGGTCTGCCCGGAGGTGTCACCGGCGGCCTGGACGCCGGCGCGTCCGGCCTGCTGCACCTTCAGCGCCCACGGCAGGGCCGGCGGCGCGGCCTTGAGCGGCCCGTGGCCCACGTTGTACGAGGGGCTCGCGCCGCTCGTCTCGGGTGCGCCGGCCTGGGCGGGGGTCGGGGCGTGCCCCGGTCCGTGCCCGGCGTGGGCGGAGGGGGCCTGGTGCGCGGCGCCGTGTCCGGCGTGCTCGCCGGCGGCGGCCGCGCGGGCGTTCTCCCAGCTGCGCTCCTCGATGGTGAGCTTCACCGTGGCAGGCTTGTCGGCGATGCCGAAGAGGTCCCGGTACTTCTTGGCGACGCCGACCTTGGCCGTGTACGTGCCCGCGGCGAGCTTCACCGGGTCGGTGTAGGAGCCGGCGTAGGTGTTGGCGGCCCACCCCTTCTCGACGCCCCACACGGAGCCGAGGGTGAAGGGGTTGGTGGGGCAGCTCTCCGGATACTTCGAGGTGGCGGGCGCGTCGGGCCGGATCCGTCCGCTGGCGTTGTTCGGGCAGAAGCTCTCCGCGCGCTTGACTACCACCTTGCCGTTCTTGTCCGTGATGGTGATCTCGGCGAAGCCCGGCAGTCCGGAGAAGTCCTTCACGGTGCCCAGGGGCAGGGTCTTGGCCTTGCTCCTGCCGTTCTCGAACACGGTCTGGGTGACCGTCACCGGGTCCTTGTAGGACTTCCGGGTCACCTTCAGCTCCAGCGGCCGCCCCTCGGCGGTGAGGTAGGTGCCCAGGTCCAGGTAGACGCCGGGCTCCTCCTTCCACGAGGTGAGCGTGACCGAGCCGGTCGCCGCGACGAGGCTCAGCTTCGGCCCCGTCGCGGCCGTCGCCCGCTCGGGGGCGGCGGTCATGAAACCGACCGTCACGGCCATGGCGGCGACGGCCGTGGTGCCCGCGAGCAGGGGTCGCCGTAGCCGGTGGGTGCGCGTCGTGCTCATCGTTCTCTGGTCCTCCGGATGCTGTGGGGAAGCACATCGGCCGCGGCCCGCCGGGGCGGCCTCCGCCCCGCGGCTCACGCGGTAGGGGTGCTCGGTGCACCCGCGCTGTGAGAGGAGGGCACCGGACGTCCGGTTGTCCCGCGTGCCGAAACGTCACGATGTTGGCCGGAACGCGCCGTCGCGGGGAACACCGGACGGAACGGCCGGAGGGGCATCCCACCACGGGGAACGGACTCCGGTCACGGCAGCGCCGGAACGGTCGCCGATGGCCCGAAAACGCCCCTCGCCGGTCCGGTGCTTCGACGTGCGCTCCACCCCGCGCGGGGTGTCACTCCGCAGCGGCGGTACGCCGGTTCACGCCGAGGAGGCCCGCGCGCACGGCGGCACGCTCACGCGTGGCGGCGACCCAGGGAGCCGAGCAGGGCGTCGAGTCCCGCGGCGAGCTGTTCCTCGCCGCCGCGTTCGGCGAGGGCGGGGCCGTACGCCCGGAGCATGGGGAAGTCGCGGGCCGGGAGGCGGTGCAGTCCGAGCCGGAAGGCGGGCTCGGGTTCGTCCGGGTCGTCGACGACCGCGCGCAGATCGATCACGACGTAGCCCAGGACCCAGGAGAGGAAGGCCCGGTAGACCCGCAGCGCGGCGGCGTCGTCCAGGCCGGCCGCGCGCAGGAGCGTCAGCAGGCGTTCGTGGACGCGCAGCACCGCGAGGGGCCGACGTGCCAGCGGGACGGTCAGCGGGCGGCTCGCGCACAGCGAGATGACGTTCGGGTGCTCCACGGCGACCCGGTACAGCTCCCGGGCGATGCCGTGCAGCGCGTCCCGCAGGGCGGGGAGGCCGACGGGGGGTCCTCCGGGCGCCTCGGCGCCGGTCGGCCCCGGGGCCTTCGACAGGCGCTCCTCCACTTCCAGGAAGAGCGTCTCGACGAGCCCGTCGAGCAGGTCGTCCTTGCTCTCCGTGTACCGGTACAGCGCCATGGTCTCCACGCCGAGCTCCACCGCGACCCGGCGCATGCTGAGGGCGGCCAGGCCCTCGGCGTCCGCCACCGTCAGCGCGGCCCGCAGCACGCGCTCGCGGGTCAGCCGTCCCCGACGCGCTGTCGACGGTTCGCCGCTCATGACCAGGACCACCCTTGACGACTCGGCCCCCATCGGAGCAGCATATACCACATAAACGTACGAAGTACGCATACGGTGCACGCGTAGGGTGGTGTCCGGACCATGGACCCCTGGTGGCTGCCGATCCTGCTGTGGGTCGTGCTCGGCTCCGGCGCGGGACTGTTCCTCGCCGCGCCCCTGGTGTCCCGGTGGACCAGCCGGCTGCTGCTCCTGGCCGCGCTCGTCATCTGGTGCGTGCTCGCCGTGAAGGTGTCCCTGGCGGCCGCGTCCACGACCGGGGGCCGGACCATCGACGTCTCCGTCGCCGACGGGCTCGGCGTCACCACGGGCTGTCTGCTGGAGCACGGGGTGCTCTGCCTGGGCCCGCAGCGGGACCTGGCGTACCCGTTCTCCCCCGGCGTCGTCACCTGGGTCGTCCTCGGCGCCCTGCTCGTCGGATTCGTGCGGCTCCTGGAGATCCGCAACGCCCGCGGCGACTCGATCGCCATCGAGGTCGACGACCTGATCTACGCCGATCCGCGGAGCGACGGCGACAGTCCGGGCGCGTCGGGCCGCCACGCGGCCACCTGCACGGCGAAGATGCGCACCATCCTCGCCACCCAGGTGCAGACGCCGCCGCCCCTGCCCGGCGGCGAGCCGGTCCTCAGTCTCCCCACCGTGCTGTACGAGGCCAAGCCCAAGGACGGCGACCTCGTCACCAAACTGCTCGCCCTGGCCTGGCAGTCGGCGTTCCCGGAGCGCGGGTGGCGGCTGACCGGCCACGTCCAGCGGTCCGGCGCGGGATACGGCGTGACCGTGAACATCTCCGAGAAGTCCACGCACCGCAGCGTCCTCCAGGACACCTACTGGGAGGAGTCCGAGGAGGAGGCCGTCCACAAGGCGGCGTACACGGTGGCGCAGCTCGCCGTGGCGAGCACCGTGGGCATCCCCCGCTGGACCAAGTGGCGCGCCAAGAACGGCCGTGGGCTGCGGCACTACCGGGACGGCGTCGACCTGCTGCGCAACGGAGGCGACAAGGACCGTGCCGAGCGGGAGTTCAGCGCCGCGGTGGGCCTGGACCCGTCCAACGGCCTGGCCCGCTCCGAGCTGGCCCTGCTGAAGGAGGGCACGCCCCACGGGTACCTCCAGGCCCTGGAGATCTACCTGGGGCTCATCACGGCGTACCCGGCGATGGCGCAGCCCCGCTACCGGGCCGGGATCGTCCTGGACCTGGTCGACGAGTGGCTGGACGCGTGGCTGGCCGACCCGGCCTGGCGCAAGCGCCTGGACCGGGCCCTGACCGAGGCGCGCCTCCCGGCCGCCGCCGGACCGGGCCGGGAGGTGAGCCGGGCGGCGGCCCGCCGGCACTTCCTCGACGCCTCCCTGCGCGTGCTCACGTCCCTGCGCGCGGGTCTGGACACCGTCCCGCTGCTCCGGGGCTGGTGGGCGACCGAGACCCGCGGGCTCTACCACGAGCTGGTCCGGCCGTCCGGAAGCCTGCGCGACCAGACCCGCGCCGCCGTCGACGCCGCGATCCTCGCCCGGGGCCTGCACGAACGGTTCGAGCCGGAGGCGGCCGTGCCGTCCCTCGCGCGGCTCCGGACGGACGGCACCGACTTCGCGGAGTGCGAGGGCCGGCTGCGGACCGCGTGCGGGTACGACAGGAGCCGCCGGTACCGGGCCGCCTCCGCCCGTTCGACGAGCGAGGGCGAGGCCCAGGGCCGGATCCAGATCGCGGGACTCGTCCAGTACAACGCCGCCTGCTTCTACGCCCGGCTGATCGGGCCGCCTCCCGGGGACGGCGATCGCGGCTGGGCCGGGCGCACGGAGGAGGCCGCCGCCCTGGCGCTCGACCACCTCACGGCGTCGATGCGGAACTCCGAGCTGCTGGACGACTGGTTCGACTCCCTGGAGGACGACCCGGACCTGCGGCACCTGCGGAGTCATCCGGAGTTCCGGGAGTGGGCGCTGACCCGACAGACGGGGGCCGACACACGAGGAGGAGACGGTCATGACCGTCGAGAAGTTGGCGCCGCCGCTGGCAGCGGCGTATGAGCGCTACGTCCAGGAAGGCCGCCGCCGCGCCCCGCTGAGGAGGCCCGCCGGCATGATGGGGCTGGTCTCCGTCGAGCAGCGCGCCAAGCCGGTGCGGGTCGTCGTGTCGGTGGAGTGCGACCCGGACGCCCCGCCCGTCGGCGCGGGCGACACCGAGATCAACGACGGCGGACGGTCGATCCGTACGGGCATCGTCCCCCTCGACGCCCTGGAGGAGCTGGCCGCGCAGCCGGGTGTGCGACGGATCGTGCCGGCCGCGCAGCTGCGGCCGTGTCTGGACGTGGCCCTGGCGAAGGTCGGAGTCCCCGGCTTCCGCAGCCGCCTCGACCGGAGCGGCGACGGCGTGCTCGTCGGCGTGGTGGACACGGGCATCTTCCTCGGCCATCCCGCCTTCGCGGGCCGGGTCGAGCGCATCTGGGACCAGACCCTGGCCGGCGGCAGCGGGGTCCCCGAGGGCAGGTACGGGGCGGAGTTCACCCAACTCGCGGCGGGCGTGGACGTGCTGTCGCACGACGAGGAGGGCCACGGCACCCATGTCGCGGGGATCGCGGCCGGCAGCGAGGGCGTCGCCCCCGGGGCACGGATCGTCGCGGTCAAGACGGACTTCCAGGACGCCCACATCATCGACGGCATCCAGTACGTGTTCCGGCTGGCGGACGAGCTCGGCATGCCCGCGGTCGTCAACCTCAGCCTGGGCGGCCACTCCGACCCGCACGACGGCACGGACGTCATGTCCCTCGCCATCGAGGAGGAGAGCGGCCCCGGCAGGATCGTGTGCTGCGCCGCCGGGAACGAGGGCGAGGACGACATCCACGCGCGGCTCGCGGTCACCGAGGGCGCCACCCGGTCCGTGCCCTGCCATCCGGGGCGGATCGACGGCGCCCCCGACCTGTTCTGGCTGAACGGCTGGTACGCGGGCGAGGACCGGCTGGAGGTCGCCGTCGCGTCCCCGTCCGGCGACTCGACCGGCTTCCAGGGCGTCCTGACCGCCGGCTCGCCGGTCCGCTCGTACGACCTGGCGGACGGCATCGTGCAGATCGTCACGCCCGGCCCCGACCCGGCCAACGGGGACCACAACTTCTTCGTGGCCGTCGAGCCCACCGCGCCCGCCCCGGTCGCCGGGTCGCGGCGGTGGCGGCTCGTGCTGCGGGGAGCGGAGGTCGGCGGCGAGAGCTGCCGGGCCGACGTGTGGATCCTGGGCACGGCCGAGGCGGACCCCCAGCCGCAGTTCAGCGGTCCGGCCGTGCAGGACGCGCTCAAGATCGGCTCGCCGGGCGCGGCGACGTCCGCGATCACGGTGGCCGCGTCCACGACCCGGACCCAGTGGCGGGACATCGACGGCACACAGCGCCTGGCGACCTGGCTGGTCGAGGACGACATCGCGGGCTTCAGCAGCGAGGGGCCGCGCCGGGACGGCCTGCCCAAACCCGATGTGACGGCCCCCGGAGCGATGATCGTCTCCGCGCTCTCCCGCGACGCCGTCGGAGTGCGCCGGGCCTTCATGCTCGGCGGCGGCCTGCTGGCCCTCCAGGGCACGAGCATGGCCTGCCCGTTCGTCGCGGGACTCGCCGCGCTCCTCCTGGAGGGCGACCCCAGCGCCGATCCCGACAAGATCCGCTCCTTCCTGACGGCCGCGGCGGTGGTCCCCGGCGGGGCCCCGGGATCCTTCGACCCCAAGTGGGGGCACGGGCTCGTCGACGCGTCCCTGTTGTGACCCGCCGGGGCAGAATCGGGCCATGGACTACGCCAAGCTCGACGCCTCCCTCTCCGCCGCCGTCGACGCCGGTGAGGGCGGCCCCGAGGTCAGGTACCTCCTGGTGACCGTGGTTCTGGAGCGGGCCCCCACGGAAAAGCAGCGCGAGGTGCTGCGCGGCGCGGGCGTGGAGGTCGGCGCCGCGGACCGGTCCGTCGTCAGCGGCACGCTTTCGCGCCGCGGGGTCGAGGAGCTCTCCCACGCGCCGTGGGTGCGCTCCCTGACCCTGTCGTCGAGCCGCCGGCCGCTCTGAAGGGCCTCTGGCGGACCGCTCTGACGGACTCCGACGGACCCCGGATCCCCTTCACCAACTGGCGCCCGATTTAAGGAAAATGACACCATATTAGCTTGCGGTAAATTCCTCCCTCGTCACCAACGGGTGATCGACAGAGGGAGGAACGAACAGGATGAGACGACGGACGTCCGCTCAACGTGAGCGGCATCCGCTGCCTTCGCCTGGCCGGATGAGGCGCATTGCCCTGGCCACGGCGCTGGTGATGACCTTCGGGTTGATGGAGGGGATGGCGTCCGCGGCGATACCCGACCGGGTGTCGGCCGAGGAACCGAAGGACGTCAGGGGGCCGGCCGAGGCGCAGGACGCCGCGTCGGCGCTGCTGATGGCGCGGCTGCAGGACCGCCGGATCGAGGTCACCGGGGAGCGCACCGAGTCGACCACGAGCTGGGCGAACCCGGACGGCTCGATGTCGCTGGAGTCGTACACGGGTCCGGTGCGGTTCAAGGACGACGCCGGCACCTGGCGGATGGTCGACCCGAGCCTGGTCGAGACGCCCGGCGGCGGGGTCCGCGCGGCGGCCCACCCGCTGGACCTGGCGCTGGCGGGCGAGTCGTCGGCCGCCGAGGTCGCGCGGATCGAGGCTTCGGGCGGCGAACCGGGCCAGAAGAAGACGCCCGCCGTCCCGCTGGTCTCGCTCGACAGCGGCGAGGGTCACGGGATGACCCTGTCGTGGCGCGGCGCCCTGCCCGATCCGACGGTGCACGGCACCGAGGCCCGCTACCCGGGGGTGACGACCGGCACCGACATGGTGATCGAGTCGACCCGCACCGGTTTCGAGCAGTTCCTGGAGCTGAAGGACCGCAGCGCCGTCGACGCCACCGGTTCGGTGACGCTGTCGCTGAAGGCCAAGGGCCTGACGGTGAGGGCCAACGCCGACCGTTCGGTGACCTTCCTGGACAAGAGCACCGGCAAGCAGGCGGGTGTCCTGCCCGCGCCGGTGATGTGGGACGCGACGGTCGACCCGCGCACGGGCGAGCACGAGAACCGCGCCGACGTCGGCCTGAAGGTCACGCAGAACGGTGACGCGGTCGACCTGACGCTCACTCCGGACGCGGCCTTCCTCGCCGACCCGGCGACGACGTTCCCGGTCACGGTCGACCCGGCCGTGAACATCGGCGCCAGCTTCGACGCCTTCGTCCAGCAGGGGTTCACCTCCGACCAGTCGGGCGCGACGGAGCTCAAGCTCGGCAACAACGGCGCGGGCCAGGTGGCCCGTTCGTTCCTCGCCTTCCCGATGTCGAAGATCACCGGCAAGGTGATCAAGTCGTCGAGCCTGAACCTGTGGAACTTCCACTCCTGGTCGTGCAGCGCGCGCAGCTGGGAGATCTGGGACACCAGCTCCGCCTCCACCGCCACGCGCTGGACGGCCCAGCCGAACTGGAACCGGAAGTGGGCCACCACCACGGCCACCAAGGGCTACTCGTCCACGTGCGCCGACGGCTGGGTGAGCACCGACATCACCAGCCTGGCCGCCGCCTGGGCGGGCAACGGCAACGGGACGAACACGCTCGGCATCCGGGCCACGGACGAGACCGACGAGTTCGCCTGGAAGAAGTTCAACTCCGGCAACGCGGCCTCGAACACGCCGTACCTCTCGGTCACGTACAACACGAAGCCGGGCGCGGCGACGCCGCTCTCCCCGCTGACCGGCGCGGCGACCAACGACACGACGCCGACCCTGTCCGCCAAGGCCGTCGACGCCGACGGCAACACGGTCCGGCTGACGTTCGAGGTCTGGGCCTCGAACGGCACGGCCGCCCTGCAGTCCGGCACCTCGGCGTACGTCGCCTCCGGCGCCACCGCGACCTGGACGCCCGGTACGGCCCTGCCGCAGGGCTCGTACAAGTGGCGGGCCGCGGTCTACGACGGTCAGGACTGGAACGGCACCTGGTCGGCGTGGCAGACCTTCACGGTCGACACCACCAAGCCCGGCGCGCCGTTCGTCTCCTCGACGGACTACCCGCAGGACAACCTGTGGCACGGGGGCGGCGGGGTCCCGGGCACGTTCACCTTCACCGCGGCCGCCGGCTCGACGGATCTGGCCGGCTACGTCTACTCGCTGGACGGCGCGGCGGCCGTGACCGTCGCCGCGACCGGTACGGCGACAGTGTCGGTGACCCCGGCCGCCGACGGCCACCGCACGCTGCGCGTCCAGGCGAAGGACAAGGCGGGCAACCTCTCGACGGCCGTGGTGTACGACTTCCTGGTCGGGCAGGGCGCGATGCTGCGGCCCGCCGAGGGCGCGGTCACCGCGCGGCGCGTCCAGATCGCGGTCGACGCCCAGCCGAAGTACACCCGGGTCACGTACCAGTGGCGGCGGGGCCCCGGCGCCACGGTCTACGACGTACCACTGGCCAACCTGACCAAGCAGGACAACACCCCGATCACCGCCCCGAAGACCCGGCTCACGGAGATCGGCGCGTACGCGAACTGGTCGGTCCTGGAGACCCTCGGCCAGGTCGGCGGTGTCGTCCAGGTCCGGGCGACGCTGTACACCGACAGCGACGCGGACCCGGCGTACATCAGCGAGTGGCGCGGCTTCACCGTCGACCCGGACGCCGACGGCGCCGCCTCCGACGAGGTCGGCCCCGGTGCGGTGAACCTGCTGACCGGTGACTACTCGGTCGAGGTGACGGACGCCGACGAGTTCGGCCTGGCCTCGACCCGTACCGCCTCCTCCCGGGGCACGGACCGCGGCTGGATGCCGCAGGGCCAGCGCCTGACCGCCAATCAGCAGGACGTCTCCACGGACCTGACCGGCTTCTCGGCGACGACGGCGACGCTGACCCGGGACGCGACGCTCGGCCAGGACGGCTCCACCGACTCGCTGAAGGTCGTCCCCACCACCCAGACCAGCGGCGACTCCTTCGCCATGGTCGGCGGCGACCAGAACGCCCTGCAGCTCGGCATGAAGCCGGGCCGGACCTACCGCTTCTCCGCCTGGGCCTACGTGCCCTCGGCGACCGGCCTGTCCCCGCAGCACGCGCGCGGCCTGCGCCTGTACGCCGGCTTCGCCACGCCGGGCGGCTACGTCGAGCCGACCTCCCGGAAGGTGCCGTACACCGACGCGTGGGCCGAGCTGACGCTCGACTTCACCGTGCCCAAGGACGCCACGACCGCCTTCCTGAGGCTGTACAACGGCTTCCCGGCCAACTCCGGCAAGGCCGTGTACTTCGACCACCTGTCCCTGCGCGAGCTGGTCGCCCCGTTCGGTCCGGAGTGGGCCGGCGGCGCGGCGGGCGGCGTGACGGACAACGAGCTGCACTCGCTGACCTTCCCCGGCAAGGACGTCGCGGTCGTCACCGCATACGACGACTCCACCATCACCTTCGCGAAGAGCTCGGACGGCACGTTCAGCCCCGAGCCCGGCGCGGAGGGACTGATCCTCGCCGCGGCCGGCGCCGACTACGTCCTCACCGACGACGACGGCACGGTCACCCGCTTCAAGAAGCAGACCGGCTCGGACGTCCACGTCGTGGACGCCGTCTCCGGCACGGACGAGGCGTCGACCAGCCGGTACGTGTACGACACGACCGACGGCCGCACCCTCGTCAAGCGCGTCATCGGCGAGGCCGAGCCGGGCGTGGACGACACCGGCCAGTGCACGGGCGCCGTCCCGGCGCGCGGCTGCGAGGTGATGGAGTACGTCTACGCCACCGCCACCACCGCCACGGCGACCACGCCCGGCGACGTCGTGGACCGCGTGCGGGCCGTGCGGGTCTGGTCGTGGGACCCGGCCGCGAACGCGGTGAACTCCGTCGACGTGGCCGCCTACCGCTACGACGCCCAGGGCCGTCTGGTCGAGGCGTGGGACCCGCGGAAGGCGTCGGCCGAGGACACGACGGTCCTCAAGACCGTGTACTCGTACGACTCCGGCAACCGGCTGGCGAAGATCGACACCGCGGGCGAGCTGCCCTGGATGTTCGACTACGGCAAGGCCGGGGCCGACCAGGACCCGGGCCGGCTGCTCCAGGTCCGCCGTCCGGCGCTGCAGCCGGGCAGCAAGGACGTCGTCGAGGGCGAGACCGCCTCGACGATCGTCTACGAGGTCCCGCTGACCAAGGCGGCCGGCGGTCCGTACGACCTCGACGGCGCGAGCGCCGCCGCGTGGGGTCAGGCGGACGTGCCGACGGACGCGACCGCCGTCTTCGACGTCGAGTCCACCCCGGCCGTGAACACGGCCACCGCCACCGTCCCCGGCAAGGACGGCTACCAGCAGGCCGCCGTCCACTACCTGAACGCCTCGGCGCAGGAGGTGAACACCGCCACCTGGTCGCCGACCGGGGCCGGTGACATCGACACCGCCGAGTTCGACCGCTTCGGCAACACCGTCCGCACCCTCGACGCCACCGGCCGCCTCCTGGCGCTCGGTCTCGGCGAGAACGTGGACGCGAAGGTCGTCGAACTGGCGCTGCCCGACGAGTCCGCGGCCCGTGCCGCGCTGCTCGACTCCCGCAGCGTCTACAGCCGGGACGGCCAGGACCTCCTGGAGGAGACCGGTCCG
This sequence comes from Streptomyces sp. NPDC058955, assembly GCF_042741435.1. Lineage (NCBI taxonomy): Bacteria > Bacillati > Actinomycetota > Actinomycetes > Kitasatosporales > Streptomycetaceae > Streptomyces > Streptomyces sp. NPDC058955. The sequence continues at coordinate 241,300 of NZ_JBHYKM010000001.1, forward strand.
GTCTTCCGCGCCCTGCTCGACGAGGCGGTGCCGGCGCAGGCCGACCCGCCGATGCCCGCCCTCGCCGCCGGCGCCTCGGTGGTCGCGCGCGAGCACACCGTGCACCGGTACGACGAGGGCAAGCCGGACGGCGCGGCCTACCACCTGGAGACCACCACCCTCGACGGCGCCCGCATCGAGGGGTACGTCAACGACGTCGAGGTCCGGGTCACCAGGACCGGCTACGACACCCCGATCGGCGGCACCTCGGGCTGGGCGCTGCGCGCCGAGACGTCGGTGACGACGGACGCCGTGACCGGCGGCGCGAACCTGACCGCCACCATCCGGTACGACGCGGCGGGCCGCGCCGTCGAATCCCGCAGGCCGGGCTCGAACGGCGCCGACACCGGCACCGTGAGGACCGTCTTCTACACGGCCGGCGCCAACCCGGACGACGCCGCCTGCGGCAACCGCCCGGAGTGGGCGGGCGAGCCGTGCGTCACGCTGCCCGGCGGCAAGGTCACCGGCGCGGACACCACCCGCATGCCCGACACCCTGCCGGTCAAGCGGATCACCCGCTACTCCCGCTTCGGCGACATCGAGGAGACCACCGAGACCAACGCGGGCAAGACCCGCACCTCGACCACCGTCTACGACGCGGCCGACCGGATCGTCTCCACGAAGATCACCGGTGACCTCGGCCAGGACCTCCCCGAGGTCACCACCGAGTACGACCCGGTGACCGGCAACGCGGTGAGGACCACGGCCGGCGGCAAGACCATCAGCCGGACCTTCGACGCGCTCGACCGTCTGCTCTCCTACACGGACGCCGACGGCGGCACGACCACGACCGAGTTCGACCGGTTCGGCAAGCCGGTCAAGGTCACCGACAACACCGGAACCACCACCTACGCCTACGACCGCGCCCAGGAGCCGCGCGGCATGGTCACCTCGGTGACCGACTCCGTCGCGGGCACCTTCACCGCGAAGTACGGCCCCGACGGCCAGCTCACCGAGCAGACCTACCCCGGCGGCTACGTCCGCAAGGACACCTTCAACGCGAGCGGCGCGGCCACCGGCCGTACGTACAGCCGGGTCTCCGACGGCGAGGTCGTCTACGGCCAGCACCTGGACATGACGACCCAGGGCGCCGTCGCCGCCGACACCAACTCCACCGACAGCAAGGAGTACGCCTACGACCGCCTCGGCCGCCTGACCCGGGCCGCCCAGACCACCGTCGCCGGCTGCACCACCCGCGCCTACGCCTTCGACGAGGCCGGCCGCAGCGTCGCGGGCCGCATGAACCGCACCTCCAGGACGGTGTACGCCGCCGCCGAGGACGGTTCCTGCACGTCGGCGAACGGCACGGTCACGACCAGCGCGTACGACAGCGCCGACCGGCTCCTGACCGCCGGCTACACGTACGACGCCTTCGGCCGCACCACGGCCACCGGCACCGGTTCGGTCAACACCTACTGGGACAACGACCTCGTCGCCTCCCAGACGGTGGGCGACAAGCGCCAGTCCTGGTCCCTCGACCCGGCCCACCGCTTCACCGCCTTCACCACCGAGGCCAAGCAGGCGGACGGCACCTGGGCCAACGCGACCAGCAAGCTCAACCACTACGGAGACGACTCCGACGAGCCCCGCTGGATCATCGAGGACACCACCCAGGGCACCCTCACCCGCAACGTGTCCGGACCGGACGGCGACCTCACCGCCACCACGTCCGCGACCGGCGACGTGGAGCTGCAGTTCGCCAACCTCCACGGCGACGTGGCCGTCACCCTCGACACCGCGATGACCGCGCCGAAGGTCCTCACCTTCGACGAGTTCGGCGTCCCGACCGAGGGCCAGGCCCCCCAGCGCTACGGCTGGCTCGGCGCCGAACAGCGCTCCTCCGAGGCGCTCGACGACGTCATCCTCATGGGAGCCCGCCTCTACGCGCCCGCGCTCGGCCGGTTCCTCCAGGTCGACCCGGAGCCCGGCGGCAACGCCAACCCGTACGACTACTGCAGCGGCGACCCCGTCAACTGCACGGACCTCGACGGGAACTGGGGCTTCAGCTTCAAGAAGATGTTCAAGCGCGTCGCCCGCGTCGCGGAGATCGCCTCGTACATCCCCGGCCCCATCGGCAACATCGCCTCCGCCGTCGGCGCGATCTCCTACGCCGCCACCGGCAACTGGCGCAAGGCGGCCGAGATGAGCGTCGGCGTCGCCTTCGGTTCCGCCGGCCGCCTCGCGGTCCGGGGCTTCAAGGCGGCGCGCGCCCTCCGCAAGGCCGGCCGCGTCAAGCGCGCGGCCTCACGGGCGAAGAGGACCTTCCGGCGCTCCCGGTGCAACTCCTTCGCACCGGACACCCCCGTGCTGATGGCCGATGGAAGCTACCTGCCGATCGGTGACGTCCGGCCGGGCGACCTGGTGGCGGCGACGGACCCGGCGACGGGCCTGACCACCGCCCAGCCCGTCCTGGACGTCCACACCGGCTCCGGCACCAAGCACATGGTGGCGATCGACACGGACCTCGACCCGTCGACCCCGCCGCTCATGGCGACGGCGGACCACCCGATGTGGGTCGAGGACAAGGGCTGGACCAAGGCCGTCGACCTGGTGCCGGGCGACGCGCTCCGGTCGGCGGACGACACGGCCCACCCGGTCCGGGCCGTCCGCAACCTGGGCGAGCTCCCGGACCAGTTGGTCTTCAACCTCAACGTCGGCAACGTCCACACGTACCTCGTCTTCGACGGGACCGCGGACACCCTCGTCCACAACGCCAGCTGCAACCTCAACCGGCACGCCCGGAAGGCCCCCCGCAAGCGCGGCGTCTACGTCATCAAGTACAAGAACGGCTCGTACTACGTCGGCAAGTCGAAAAACATGCACCGGCGCATGCACCAGCACGACAAGAAGGGCAAGCTCAACAACGTCAAGTCGATCCGCTACCACGAGCGGAGCAAGGGAAGCCTCCGCAAGCTCGAACAGGGCTTGTACAATCGGTACAAGTGCTACGGCGGCGCGAGACTGACCAACAAGATCCGGCCGTCCAGGAAGTACGCTCACTGCTGACGGAGCGGGGGGTGGGGACGTTCCGTCCCCACCCCCCTTCTTCTTTTTCCTGCTTTCCCTTCCCGGAGGAGTACGCATGAAGATCGCCCGACGGCGCGACGGGTGGTCCGAGATGTTCGTGGCCGACGAACCGTGGGATCCCGCCTACGCCGAGCGGTTCGAGGACGGTACGTGCGACGGGCTGGTCGTCGGAGCCCCCACGCGCGGGAAGTCCGGCCCCGCCGTCGACCTCGCCTTCCTCCCCGGCATCACCGGACTGCGCAGCCTCCGGATCCTGAACGGCGTCCCCGACCTCTCGCCCGTGACGCGCTGCCCCGGACTCGAACGGCTGCGGCTGCCCGCCTCCACCACCCAGGAACTCGACCTGTCGGCCCTGACGGAACTCCGGGAACTGGAAGCCCCCTGGCCCGCCGTCGCCCGGTCCCTCCCGCTCCTCGCCTCCCTCGTCGACCTCGTCCTGCCGGAGTGGAAGGGCGCCTCCCTCGCCGCGCTGGGAGCCAAGCCGGCCCTGCGTTCGCTCCGGCTGGAGACGAGCCGGAAGCACACCACCGACATGGAGGGCGCCGCGCTCTTCCCGGCCCTGCGCGAACTGCGCCTCTACGACGGCCGGCTGACCCACCCCGACCTGCTGGCCGGCGCCACGGCGCTGGAGGACGTGTCCCTGCTCTCCGCCAAGACCGACACGATCGCCTTCGTCTCCGCCCTCCCCCACCTGCGGCGCCTGGAGCTGGAGAACGGCGGCGACCTCGCCTCCCTCACCCCGGTCGCGCACCACCCGGCGCTCCGCGAGCTGATCCTCTCCGGTTCCACGCGGGTGGTCGACGGAGACCTCTCCCCCCTGCTCGACAACGCCCGGCTGACCTTCGTCGCCCTGGAACGCGGCCACGCCCACTACAGCCACGCGCCGCGTGAGGTCCGCAGGGGCTGACCGGTCCCGCCGCCGAGGGCGACGGCGGCGGATCAGCTCCGGCGGTACGCGCCGGGGGCCGTTCCGTGGGCGCGTTTGAACGCGTGGGCGAAGGCGAACTCGGAGGCGTAACCCACCTGGGCGGCGATGGACCGCAGCGGTGCGTCCGAGGTCTTGAGCAGCCGGGCCGCCGTGGTCATGCGCCACCAGGTGAGGTAGCCGAGGGGCGGCTGGCCGACCAGCGCGGCGAAGCGGCGGGCGAAGGGTGCCCGGGAGAGGCCCGCTTCCGCGGCGAGTGTCGCCACCGTCCACGGCGCCGCCGGATCCCGGTGGATGGCGTGGAGGGCGGCGGTGACCGGCGGGTCGTTCAGCGCGGCGGCCCATCCGGTGGTCTCCCCCCGGGTGGGCTGGTCGTCGAACCAGATGCGCAGGATGTACAGCAGCAGGGTGTCCAGGAGGCCGGGGACGACCGCGCCCGTGCCCAGGCGCGGCTGCTCCAGTTCGGCGGCGAGGAGCCGTACGGCCGAGCGCAGCTCGGGATGGCGGTCCGGGTGGGCCGGCAGGTGGATCCGCTCGGGGAGGGTCCGCAGGAGCGGGTGGGCGCGCGCCGGGTCGAGCTGGTAGGCCCCGCACAGCACGACGGTGACCGGTCCGCCGTCTCCGCTCCGGTCGACGCTGTCCGAGGCGTGGGCGGCGTACGGCTCGTGGGCGTCGGGGCCGCAGGACGGCGCCGTGACGGCGCGTTCGGGCCGGTCGGCCAGGGTGTGCCCGCCGCCGTGGGGGAAGAACACCACGTCGCCCTCGGCCAGTCGGACGGGCTCGGCATCCGGGGTCAGCAGCCAGCAGGAACCCTGAAGGATCACCTGGAAGCCCGCCGACCCCGGCACGGGGGCGAACTCCTGTCCCCACGGGGCATGCCACCGGACGTGCGCCGACCGGGGTCGGCCCGTCCGCGTCACTGCGACCACGTCGCTGAGCACATCCATGCGCTCAGGGTACGAGGCGCGAGACGCACGCGTATGAACGGGGCGCTCTGACGCATGGATCGTCTCTGTGCGCGGTCGTAGATTCGCGGCATGACGATGATGAAGACCGCGCGGATCCACGCGTACGGCGATGCCTCCGCGATCCGCTACGACGCCGTTCCCCGTCCACGGCCCGCCTTCGGCGAGGTGCTGGTGCGTGTCGCCGCGACCTCGTTCAATCCCACCGAGGCGGCGCTGCGCGCCGGGATGCTGCAGTCCTTCCTCCCCGTGGAGTTGCCCTACGCGTTCGGCTGGGACGTCGCCGGCACGGTGGTCGAGGTCGGCGCCGGAGCGGCGGGCTTCGCCGTCGGCGACCGGGTCGTCGGGCGGCTCGACCGGGGAGGCGCGGCAGCCGCGTACGTCCGCGCGCCCGCCGCCGCACTGGTGCCGGCACCGGCGTCCGTGCCTCTCGCGCACGCCGCGGCCCTTCCCGTGGCCGGTCTGACGGCCTGGCAGGCGGTGTTCGACCACGCCAAGGTGGCCGCGGGGCAGCGGGTGCTGGTCAACGGTGCGGGAGGCGGCGTCGGGGGCTTCGTGACGCAGCTCGCCCGGCACGCGGGCGCGGAGGTGGTCGCCACGGCCGGCCCGCGGAGTACGGAGGCGGTCCTGCGGCAGGGCGCGGGCCAGGTGATCGACTACACGGCCGGGCCGGTGGCCGCCGCGCTGGACGCCCAGGTCGACACCCTGCTCAACCTGGTGCCGCTGAGCCCGCAGGACGCCGCGGCCCTGGCGCCCCTGGTCCGGCGGGGCGGGCGGATCGTGTCGATCGCCACCCCGATCACCCCGCACGAGGACGCCGGCGTCAGCGCGACGCACATGGTCGCCCGCAACGAGGTCGCCCACCTCGCGGCGCTCGTCGGACTCGTCGACGCGGGCGTGCTCGCCCTCGACATCAGCGCGTCACACCCCCTGACCGACCTCGCCGAGGTCCACCGGCTGAGCGAGAGCGGCCGGATCCGGGGCAAGGTCCTCATCGTTCCCTGACGTCCGGCGGGTTCGCGGGGACACCGCGGCGCGGCGAGGCGGTCGGCGCCGGGATCGAGGGGCGCGTCCGGGACGGCTCCCGGGAGTCGACGGGGCAGGCCGATGGACCGGGAAACCGGGGCGCCGAAGGCGCGCCGGCTTCACTGCTCGGCCGCGGCACCCCTGCGGCGGGGTCGCCACCGCCCGCGCACGTCCCCGCCCGCATTTGATTGCGTCAGCGCTATATCGGCCCTGGCCGATATTCTCCCTTATGCCGTATCCTGGTAGCAGTCGCACCCGGAAGGAGACACGGACCCCATGACCGCCACGGACCCCGCGCTCACCGCCCTCGCCAGCGGATGGGGCGCCCTGTCCCTGCTGCACGGCAGGATCGAGACGCACATCGAGCGCGCCCTGCAGTCCCGGCACGACCTGAGCGTGCGCGAGTACTCGCTCCTGGACGTGCTCAGCCGCCAGCACGACGGCGAGGGCGGCCACCTGCAGATGAAGCAGGTCGCCGACGCCGTCGTCCTCAGCCAGAGCGCCACCACCCG
>NZ_JBHYKM010000002.1:0-11041 GCF_042741435.1 Streptomyces sp. NPDC058955
GTTTTGCGATGTCGTCCACGACCGCGTCTAGCGCTTCGTCCTCGTCTACCACCGACGGGACGGGCTCCGGGAGGGAGGCGTCGTGGGTGGTCTGGAGGAGGTGCTCAGCGGCGGCACGTAGCCGGCGGCGGGCGTGCTCGGCCTCGACCATCCGCGCGTAGGCCGCCGCGTGCCTCGGCCAGGGACAGACCTGGATGAGGGTGTGCAGGTAGGAGGCGGTCAAGCCGCGTGCCTGCTCCCGGCCCGAGGCGAGCACCTTGTTGAGCCACGTGGGGTTCCTTGCGTGCTCATCTGGTTCGGGCGGCGGCAGGGCGTTGATCGCGGCGAACAGGCTGGCGTGCGCGGCGGTGGAGAACGAGTCGGCGCAGATCCCGGTCACGTCGCCGAGATGTCGCGGATCGAGAAGAAGGGCGCCGAGGAGGGCTTGCTCGGCGTGGAACACCGGCGGCGGCGCCGGGGTCGGGTCGAGGTCGTCCTCGTCGGGTGGGCATGTCGATCAGCGGCACAGTGAATCGGTACCCGGCGGTGAACCCTGCCGGCAGTTCGGCCGGCTCGCACGGTCGGAAGCCGACACCTGGTGCGCTGCCCGCAGCGCCGTGGCGAAGTAGCGCTGCGCCAGACCATGGTCGGCAGCGTCGAAGGCCATCCAACCGGCGAGCTGGCCGATCTCCGCGAGCGCGCGGATGAGGCGGCTCGCGACGGCGGGAGCATGACCGCCCTCGCGGATCAGCAGGCCGACCGCACGGAACTGGGCTCCTACGTACGGGAGATGACGTGCTCCACCGTGCTCGTCGTCGAGCGCGGAGAGCAGGGGCAGGTGCTGTTCGACCTGGTTCACGAGCGGATCGGCGCGTGCGGACGGCATGATCCTGGGCGCGTACTGTCCGCGCCCCGCAGTACCGTCGAGGTACTGGGCGACGATCGCGAGGAGCCCCGCGCCCGAGATCGCGAGGAACCGGCGCCGGTCAACGAGCCCTCCCATCACCCAGTCCTCCACGATCGCCTCCATGCCCTGCACGGTCCAGGGCCGCGCGAGATCCGTGTCGGCCGGAACGAGCGCCGAGGAGTCGCCCACGCGGCCCTGCCAGAGTTCGGCCACCGAGACAGGTCTACCCAGTTCCTGGGAGAGCACGTAGGCGGCCATCATCGGTAACGGCGAGCGCGGCAGTGAGCCGGCGTCCCGCCAGTGATACGGCGCCGACTCGGCCACCGTCCCTGCTCCGAACACCCTGTTGAGCTTGCGAGCGAGCGCCTTCGGGCTCCACCCGAGCTCGTCGAGGCACCCCGCCAGTACGACGTTGGGTTCTCCTGCCTGCGGTGCCACGTGCGACCACCTCTTGCCCCAGTGGTTCGTCCATCACTTCTCGCGCTCCCCCATGGTGACGCCCTTGGACGCCTGATTCACCTCCTTCTCAAGGAAGTTGACCGAGTTGACCCGTTGATCGGGTCCTGCGTGACCGGCCTCCTCCGGTGTTCTTGGATCCCGGCGGAAGGCGCCGCCTTCGGTGCCGACGGAGAAAGGGGTGGGCTTTGAGACACCGCACGAGCACCTTCCGAAGCCGTCCGGGCAGTGTGCTGGAGCGCGACGTCGGACAACCGGCCTTCGTCACCAGGCAGGACGACATCGGCGGCGCCGACGCGACCACGCTGATCACAGATCTGCCGTACGGGCCGAAGGCGGCCGAGGTCGCCCGGGAGGCTGTGGCGGTCGCACTCCACGGCACCGAGGTGGACCTCCTCGAAGACGCCCGGCTGGTCACGTCCGAGCTCGCGACGAACGCGTTCGCCTCAGGCAAGCCGCCCCTGGTCCTGTGTGTCGACCGCATGACACCGACCACCGGCGGCCTGGAGGTCGAGATCACCGTCACCGACGGCGGCTCCTCTCACCCCGCGCCGTTGTCTCCTCCGATTCCTGGCGAGGAGGCCGAATCAGGGCGAGGGCTGGTCATCGTCGGGGCCCTGGCCGACGACTGGTCGCTGACGACCGGCACCCACGGCACCCGTGCCTGGTGCCGACTCATCCGTGAGGCCCGTTCCACGACCGCCAGCGCCTGATGCCCACGTCCGCACCTCTCTTCGAAGGAGGCACCACACGGTGCGCATTGACCAAGCCACTCCATCACCCCCGCTCACGGCCGTACCGGAGGTGGTTCGCCAGCCCCGTGTCATTGTCGTCCTCCACGAGGGCTTCTACGGTGCGGCTTCGGGCACCGGCTTCAGTAACCGCGCTTTCCTCACGGCCCTCGCCCGCCTGCTGCCGCCGGGCCGTCTCTCCGTGGTCACCCCGCACGTGCCGGAGGCGGCAGGAGCGCACGATCGACGGTGGGCCGGCGAGGTCCAGCACATGCTGCGGCAGGCCGAGGCCGACGTCATCACGATCCCGGAGGTCCAGGTGGCTGCGGACTCGATCCATGGTTCCGTACAACTGTGCGACCTGGCGGGCGAGGCGGCTGCGCGCATCGCCGACCGCGCGAGCCGGTGCCTTCTCATCGGTCTCGACATCCCGCTCCTCGGGCTTGCCCCCTATACGTCGCCTACCACGGACCTGCTGCTCATTCCCCGCTCCACGACGGCGCTGACACGGCCCAAGGACCTGCCTCGAATTCACTGGGAGCGAGACGCCCTGCGGGCGGCGACCGTCCGAGGCGGACGGATCGGTGCCATCTCCTCCCACATGCGGGGCCACCTTGTTGTCAGATACGCGGTCCCTCGAAAAAACATCGTCAGCGTCCCGAACGGGCTGATCCAGGAGGAGATGGCCCGGCCGGCCAGCGCGCCGCCCCTGCCCGTCAGGGCCCGCGCCGGCTTCCTTCTCGCCATGGGGCGCGCCGTGCCGACGAAGGGCTTCGATGACTTGCTGGAGGCGCTGCGCATCCTCAAGGAGCGCGGGGTCCGCGCTTCGCATCTGCTCCTGGCAGCCGTGACCTCGGACGAGCACGAGCGCCCGACCTCATACCAGGAGAGCCTGGCGGCGCGCATCCGCGCGTACGGCCTGGACGCGACTCTGATCACCCGCTTTTCCCCGGCGATCCGCGCCTGGCTGTACAACCCGGCCCTGCGCGCGGTCGTAGTTCCCTCGCGAGAGGAGCCCTTCGGTCGCATCCCCCTGGAGGCGTTCGCAGCCGGAGCGGGCCCCGTGGTGGCGACCACGGCCGGCGGGCTGGCCCAGACCGTCTTCGAAGGCGAAACCGGCTTCACCGCCATGCCACGTGACGCCAGGTCTCTGGCCACTGCGCTCCACCGCGCCCTGACCGTCCTGCCCCGCGAACGCGACCGGCTCCGGAGCGCCGGGGCTGCCCTGGTGCGCTCGCGCCACGACTACGAGGCCAGCATCGGCTCCGTTATCGAGCGCATCGCTCCTTGGGCTCTGGTGCCGGCGTCGGGTGCGGTGGGCCGAGCGCGATGAACCGGCCGGTGGTGTTGATCAGTCTGGAGTCCCCACACTCTTTCTGGCGTTTGTCCGCCGAGCACGAGCGCGCGCTGTCGGCCGCCTTCCCCGGTGTCGAGTTCCGTACGGCGACCGAGGAGGCAGTGTCGCACCAACTGGCCGAGGCGCATGTCTACTTCGGCTGGACGTTCAAGCCGTCGTGGCTGTTCGGCGCGCCTCATCTGAGGTGGATCGCCTCCCCGGCGGCCGGCACCGACCATCTGCCCGTCGCCGAGGCCCATTCCGTCGGGGTGGCTCTGACCCGCTCGTACGGGTTCCACGGCAGACCCATGGTCGAGCACGCCATGGGGATGGTCCTGGGCTTCTCACGCGGGCTGTTCATGAGCCAGCTCGCCCAGCGGAACCGGACCTGGTGGAAGGACGACCTGGCCGAGGAGTTCTTCGACCTGGCGGGGGCGACGATGACCATCGTCGGCTGCGGCAGTATCGGCGGACACCTCGCGCGTGGGGCCCGCTCCTTCGGGATGGACGTCATCGGCGTACGGCGGACGCCGCCGGTGGCTGCCGAGGGCGGGATCACGTGGATGCACACGTCGGCGGTGCACCAGGCGGTTGCTGTCGCCGACGTGGTGGTCGATCTGCTGCCCGCCACCCGGGCCACGGACCGCTTCTTCGACCACGACCTCTTCACGGCGTTCAAGCCCAGGTCGCTCTTCCTCAACCTCGGCCGCGCGGCGACCGTCGACCAGGCGGCGCTCCTGGCCGCCCTCAACGCCGGCCACCTCCGCGGTGCTGCCCTGGACGTCTTCGATCCGAAGCCGCTGCCCGCCCGACATCCGCTGCGGCTGCACCCCCGGGTCGTCCTCACGCCGAAGAGCTCCACGCTCAGCCGCACGTACATGAACGAGGCGGTCGCGTTCTTCGCCGACAACCTGCGTCGCTACCTCACCGACCAGCCGCTCAACGGCTTGGCCGAGGTGCCCGCTGCCCGCTCTCCCCTCGTAGGAGGCTGACCGATGCCCGCCACACGACACCGCGACCTGGCCGCCGCCTTCGCCGCGACCACCCCTACCTGGCATTCACCCTGAACTCGCTCTGCAACCTGGACTGCGTGTTCTGCAAGCCCCGCTGCATGCCGGACTACGGGCACAAGGACCGCCCCCTGACCGCCTCCGACTACGCGGCCATCGCCGTCGAGGCCGGCGCCTGGAAGATCAGGAAGGCGCACTGCTCCGGCGGTGAGCCGACCCTGCGAGCGGACATCCTCGATGTGATCGCGGGTCTCGCAGACGGCCTCGGGTCCAACGCCGCGATCGGCATGACCAGCCACGGCAACCTGCGCCGTGGTCTGAGCGTCGAGAAGCTCCACGGTGCCGGCCTGACGTACCTCAACCTCAGCCTCCACAGCCTCGACCCCGACCGATCTGCTGAGATCATGGGCGGCGGCGACCCGCGCATCACCCGGCGCACCCTCGACACCGCTCTCTCCCTCGGCCTGCGCGTGAAGATCAACTGCGTTCTCCAGCGCACCTACCTGGACGACGCCTTCGCCGTGGCCGAGCTCGCCCGCGACCTGCCCGTCGCCGTCCGGCTGATCGAGCTCCAGAACATCGGCCCCGCCCAGGCGCTCTTCGACACCGAGTTCATCAACGAGGCGGAGGTCCGAGAACGTCTCCACGAGTGGTTCGCGAACGCAGGCGAGGTCCGCAGGGACGAACTCGGGGTCCGCAGCCCCGGGCAGTACCTCCGCCCGGACGGCTGGGCGGGATCGATCGGCTTTATCTCCAACTCCAGCTGCGCCACCTGCTCCGACGCCAATCGCATCAAGATCACGCCCACCGGTGTGGCCCGCCCCTGCATCCTCCACAACCGCGACATCCCCCTGAAGCCCCACCTCGCCGAGGCCACCCTCGGCGACGCCTTCGCCCACCTCTTCCAGGCCATGCTCGACCGCAACACCAACGACGCCTGGCAGGGCTTCCACTACGTCGACTACGACCTGCGCTGGGACCGGATGGAGCGCCCCGAAGGCACCCCCGTCCTGCCCGTGCTGCCTCTCCTCACCACGGACACGGCCCGGCCCGCCTGCGCCCGTGTCTCCTCGGGGGAACGGTGATGGCGGTGATCGAAGCACCGTCCCTCTACATGGGACTCGGAGCGCTGTACGAACGCGAGCTGGACGCTCACGACGTCGGCGCGGTGATGCTCACCCACAAGTGGCAGCCGGCCGACCTGTTGGCTCCCCACTCCGACATCGACGTCCGGGTCCTGATTTCCCAGGCCCCGACGGATTGGGAGGAGTGGAACCAGCGCCTGGCCGCCGCGCACACCGCCGCGGTCAGCCGGGAGATCTCCCACCGGCGCCTCCTGGAGCATCCGCCCGGCTTCGCGTTCACCGTGGCCGAGGCGGACGGGCGGCTCGTCTCCGCGCCCGAGCTCGCGACCTGGTCGCTGATCAGCGGGAGCGCCCGGGACTTCCAGCGGTGGAAGTCCCGGGCCCAGATGGCGCCATGGTGCAACGTCGACGAGCGGTTCTATCGGGGCATCCTCCACGGGCGGCTGGGCGGCCGGTACCAGTTGGCGGCGGACAGCGTCGACAACGTGGTGGAGGACATCGCTGCGTACCGGCGCCACTGTGTGGCTTGGCACTACCTGGCCCCGTGCTGGTTCGCCGCAGCCGCGCTCGCGACACGGACCCGTTGCCCCGGTAAGACGGCTGCGCTCACGCAGTGGCGTCCGGACGGGCTGGACGGGTACGCCGAGTTGTTCCTCGGGCACGCCGAAGATCGACCCGATACCCGTCCTCGGAGTCCGCGTCACCTGCTCCGCACGGCCCATGTTGCCCTGGAGGCTGCGATGCGCCGCGTTCCCGACGCGACCAGCACCGCCGGCAAGCTCGACGAGCAGGCCCGTACCGACTGGGTGATGACCGCCGGGATGCTGCGTGTCCGCGTCGCCCGCTGGCTGTACTACCTCGACCCGCCGCCCGGCGTGGCGACGGACTACCTGATCCGGCGCGAGGCGAAGGAACTCCGAGCCGCCGCGCAGGCCCTGAACGTGCTCGCGGCGGACGAGGCCACTCCCGCCCAGCGGCTGGCCGCCCGGATGGCGGCGCTGATCCCCACCGGCCCGACCACCGCCGGCACCCTGCGCGCGACCCTCTCGCTCTGGCACCGGCAGAAGTCCATCGTGCAGGACTTCCTCAGCCTCACCCCCGCTGACGTCTATCCCTGACGCAAGGAGTCCCGCCATGTCCGCACGTGCGTCCCTGCCCCGCGCCCTGAAGACGGCGAAGATCAAGATCACGACGAAGTGCAACCGGTCCTGCGACTTCTGCATCTTCGCCGACGGCGCCCAGGGCGAGAACATGTCCCAGGAGCTGTTCTCCACCATTCTGGCCCGGCTGGAGACCATCCCCTTCCAGCAGCTGCACATCAACGGCGGCGAGCCCACCGTGCACCGGGACTTCCCCGCCCTCAGCGACGCGGCCCGCACCCGCCTGCCGGACAAGGTCATGGTCTTGGGCACGAACGCCATCACCTTGGCCCGCAACATGCGGATCATGGAGGCCACCCTCCGCTCGTACGACCAGGTCCTCATCGGCTGCGACGACGAGCACGAGAACTACGACGAGGTCCACGCCGTCGTGCCCCGCCTTCGCGAGGCCGGCAAGACCGTGGTCATCAACAGCGTCCTGGAAGGCATCAGTTCCTCCCGCCTCACGCAGGTCGCGAGGCTGTGCGACAGGTACGGAGCCATCCACGTCACCAACCACGTGCACCACGTCGACGTCGGCCAGCCGGCGAACGAGCTGCGCGGCATCTGCGACCGCTACCTCGACCAGCACCTGATGATCGAGATAGACGGGTCCTGCTACCGCTGCTTCAACGCCATGGCGAAGGACGACAGCGAATTCAGCATCTGGGACGAGGACTTCGCGGCCAAGGTGTTCGCGCCCCGCGGCCACCACTTCCGGTTCTGCCTGCGCTGCCACGAGTACACCGACTCCGGCACCGCCCTCCTCCCCGTCCCGGCCCTCACCGTCTGACCTCAGACCGGAGGTACACCACCATGCCCGCAGTCCTCGGACTGAACTTCCACCACGACACCAGCGCCGCCTTACTCGTCGACGGCCGCCTCTACGCGGCCGAGGAAGAACGCTGGAGCGGCCTCAAGCACAACCACCCCACCCGCAAGGGCACGCTCACCGCCCCGACCCGCGCGCTCCAGTGGTGCCTGGAGGCCGCCGGCCTCGAACCGCAGGACATCGACGCCGTCTGGGCCGCCTCCATGCGCCCCAACCCCGCCGCCGGCTGGTGGCTGGCCGAGGAGCGCGACGAACTCGCCGCCCTCCTACCCGCCCCGCTCGGCGAACACCTCCGCCTCCTCTCCCACCACACGGCCCACGTGCTCTCCGGCTACCTGCTCTCCGGCCACGGCCACGCGGCCGGCCTCGTCATCGACGCCGGCGGCTCCTCCCTCGGCTCCGACTTCGGCCCTGGCCGCGAGCGCATCACCGGGTACGACCTGCGGCCCGATCGCATCGACCGCCTCCACCAGGCCATGCCGACCGTCGTGCCCAGCCCGGCCGGCCCCCGGCGCGTTCACTCCTCCCTCGGGCACTTCTACCGGAACCTCGCGCGGCGGGTGATCCCGCCTGGGGACGAGCCCGAGGGCAGCATGATGGCGCTCGCAGCCTTCGGCGATCCCCAGCGCTACGGAGCACAGATCCGCGAGCTGGTCCGGCTTGGCGACGACGGCGAGGTCCGCATCGACCACCCCTGGGGCTCGGCGGACAGCAGCACCCCGCTGCTGCTCGGCGGCCGAGCCTGGACCGCCGACAACGTCGCGGAGCAGCCGGAACACAAGCGGGCCGACCTGGCCGCCGCCGTCCAGGAGGTCTTCGCCGAATCCGTCGTCCACATCGCCCGCCACCTGCAACGGCTCACCAGAGCCTCAACGTTGGTGTTCTCCGGCGGGTGCGCCCTGAACTCCCACCTCAACGGCCAGATGGCAGCCGACAGCGGCTTCGACACCCTCTTCGTGGCACCAGCCCCGCACGACGCGGGCACCGCCGTGGGCGCCGCGCTCTACGGCTGGCACTACCAGCTCGGCCAGGAGCGCCTCCCGGTGCCGACCGACGCGGCCTGGGGCCCGCACCCGGACGTCCTACCGGCGGCTGCGGTGCCGCCCGGATACCGTTCGTTGCCCGACCTCGGCCCGGGTCTGGCGCCCACGGTGGCCGCACTGCTCGCGGACCACCACATCGTCGGCTGGGTGCAGGGACAGCTCGAGTTCGGCCCGCGAGCCCTCGGCCATCGCTCGATCCTCGCCCACCCCGGCCACGCCGCCACGCGCGACCGGCTCAACGCGATCAAGAAGCGAGCCGCATACCGCCCCTTCGCGCCAGCGGTCCTCGCCGAGCACGCCACGGAGTGGTTCATGTCGGCGGGCGACCCCTTCATGAACCGTGTCGCCCGCGTCCGCCGATGCCGAGCGGACCGCATCGCCGCGATCACCCACCACGACGGCACCGCCCGCGTCCAGTCCGTCGCCCCCGACCACCAGGGCCTGCGCCCACTCCTGGAGCAGTTTCACGAGCGCACCGGACTGCCGCTGCTGCTGAACACCTCCTTCAACCGCAAGGGCACCCCGATCCTGCGGACCGCCGAGCAGGCCGTTGTAGCGGCGGCAGACCTCGGCCTCGACGCCCTGGCGGTCGGCGACACCCTGCTCCTCGCCGACCACGTGCCCGACCCCCGAGCCACGGCCCCCCGTACGAGGTGAAGCGGATGAACCCCATCGACCTGGACCACGTCCTCACCGTGCTCGGCGCCGCCGCGTGGAGCGCGGACGAGCAGTCCCGCGCCCGCGTCGTTGGCGCCCTCGCCCTCACCATCTACGACGGCCACACCCGCGACCAGGGCACGCCCTACCTGGAACACCCGCTCGCCATCATCACGCTGCTCGCCACGGAGATTAGGGTCAGCCAGGTCGAGACCCTTCTCGTCGCCCTCCTCCACGACGCCCTGGAGGTGGCCCCCGAGTCGGAGGCGCTGCTCGTCCAGCACCTCGGCGCCCCGTTCGCCAACCGCCTGCGGGCAATGACGGCCGACCACCGCCTCGAACAGCGCCCCAAGGCCGCCGGCGACGAAACCCGCTGGCGTTTCAAGCAGGCCGCGCTCCCGCCCGAGGACCTCCTCGTTCGGCTCGCCGACCGCCTCCACAACCTGCGCGATCTCGCCGCCTCGCCCAACCTCGACAGGCGCCGACGGTTCCTTCGAAGCCTGCAGGACTTCTACCTGCCGCTCGCCGGCGCCGCCCGCGGCCTCAGCCCCCACCTGGAGGCCATGTACACGCTGCTCCACGCCGAGTACGTCCGACACCACCAGGAGGTACGTCCGTGAAGCGGGTTGTCTACTCGATGGAGCCGGTCGGCCGGACCGGTGGCCGGGTCTACCTGCGGATGCTCCATGAGGCGACGGCCGACGACGTGGAGTGGCGCACGGTCCCGGACCACAAGCGCACCTACCATGTCCGCCGCTGGCGCAAGCTCCGCCACCTCGCCCGCCTAGCCCCGGCCATCCGGGCGCTCGACAGCACCACCGGCACCTTCATGTGGGACGACCTGAGCCTGTTGCTCTTCACGCCAGAGATGCGGGCCCGCACGGTATTTCTCCTGCACCACTACGAGCCGCTGCAGCACGACTCCGCCCCCGTTGAGGCCATGCTCTGGGAGCACCTGTTCCGCGTACTGCCCCAGTGCGCCGCCGTGGTCTGCGTCGCCCCCTACTGGGCCGACTTCCTCCAGGCCCGAGGCGTCCGCAACGTCCGGGTGATCTACAACGCCTTCGACATGACGGAAGTCGAGCGGGCCCGCGGCTTCGACCGGACCGAGTGCCGCGCAGAGTTCGGTCTGTCGGCGGACGTGATTGGCGTGTACGCGGGCAAGGCCGTGCATTGGAAGGGCACCGAAGAGGTCTCGGCGACCCTGGCCGGCGCGCCCGGGCTGCGGGTGATTACCAGCGGCAGCAACACCATCGGCTTCGACGGCGCCCACTACGACGTCGACCGCGAGCGGTACCTCCGGCTGTTGTGCGCGTGCGACGTCGGCGTCTTCCTCCCCCAGATGCGGGAGGGCTGGAGCCGCTGCGCGGCCGAGGCCCTACTGCTCGGCCTGCCCTGCCTGATCCGCCCTGTGGCCGGCCTGGGCGACCTCGCCACGCTGACCGGCCAGCCAGCCCCGCGACCTCGGCCGACTGCCTGCGCAGGTCCGGGAACGCGCGGCCGCGCGTCAGACGGAGACCAAGGCAGCGTACGAGGCCCTGGCCCGGTTCGATCTGAACTACTTCGGCAACGCCTGGGGCGACCTTCTCGCGAAGATCGTCTGAACGGCGACTACGCCTGCGCGGCGGCCAGCTTCTTGGCCGCCGCGTCCAGACGGGCCAGTACGCGGTCCCGGCCGAGCAGCTCCATGGACTCGAACAGCGGGAGTCCGATCGTGCGGCCGGTGACCGCGACCCGGATGGGCGCCTGGGCCTTGCCCAGCTTGAGTGGGGGGGGGGGTGGGCGCGCCCCTCGCGGCCCGCGCGGGTGGGGGGGGCGGGCGGGGCGTACCCCTTCGCGTACGCCTCCCTCGGCGAGCTGCCGGCC
>NZ_JBHYKM010000002.1:11051-43972 GCF_042741435.1 Streptomyces sp. NPDC058955
GTGCCTGTGTCCCCCCCCCCCCCCTAAACCCCCGCACTTCAGGTTGTCCGCCTTCCAGTCCGGGACGGTGGCCAGCTCGGCACGGGCGTCGGACAGGATGTCGCCGGCGCCGGCCTTCATCGCCTTGTTCCACGACGCCTCGTCCTCGACCGGCTCGTCGAGGAACAGGAAGTCCACGTAGCTGGTGATCTCCGACAGCAGGGCCAGTCGGGTCTGGGCCAGCGGGGCCGCCACCTCGAAGAGGTCCTTGTCGAACGCCTCCGGCGCCCACGGTGCGTACGGGGCGACGAGCCACGGCGCGCAGGCGTTGGCGAACTGCTCCGGCGAGAGCGCGCGGATGTAGTCGCCGTTGAACGCCGTCAGCTTCTTCACGTCGAAGAAGGCCGGCGCGGTGTTGACGTCCTCGATCCGGAAGAGCTGCTCCAGCTCCTCGTACGGCATGATCTCCCGGTCGTCGCCAGGACCCCAGCCCAGGAGCATGAGGTAGTTCACCATCGCCTCGGGCAGGAAGCCTTCGGCCAGGTAGTCCTCCAGCGCGACCTTGTCACGGCGCTTGGACAGCTTCTGCCGCTTCTCGTTCACGATCACCGGGAGGTGCGCCCACACCGGCGGCTTCGCGCCGAGCGCCTCCCACAGCAGCTGCTGCTTCGGCGTGTTCGACAGGTGCTCCTCGCCACGGATGACCTGCGTGATGCCCTCGTCCAGGTCGTCGACGACGTTGGCGATCAGGAAGACCGGGGACCCGTCACCACGGGCGATCACGAAGTCCTCGATGGCGCTGTTCGGGAACGCCGGCTCCCCGCGGATCAGGTCGACCACGACGGTCTCGCCCTCGTCCGGCGTCCGGAACCGCAGCGCCCGGCCCTCCTCGAAGGCCAGCCCCCGCTCCCGGCAGAACCCGTCGTACCCGAGGTGGTCCGACCCGGTGCGTTCCTTCAGCTGCTCCCGGGTGCAGTCGCAGTAGTACGCCCGGCTGGCCGCGAAGAGCTGCTGAGCCGCTTCCCGGTGCCGGTCGGCATTGTGCGACTGGAAGTACGGGCCCTCGAAGGCCGTGTCCTCGCTGTGGATGCCGATCGCCGCGAGCGCGTTGATGATCCCGTCGATCCACTCCGGCTTGTTCCGCGCCGCGTCGGTGTCCTCGATCCGCAGGACGAACGTGCCGCCGGACTGTCGCGCCACGGCCCAGTTGTAGAGAGCGGACCGTGCACCACCGACATGGAACATGCCGGTCGGGGACGGGGCGAAACGAACGCGAACCGGAGCAGTAGACATGCGCTCCAGGGTACCGACGCCGGAGACCCTCTCTGGACCACCCCGCCCACCTCCGCACCGTTGTTTTCCGGCCGTCCTCATTCTCTACTCGTACGTCTCCTTCCACCGCTCCCGGTGCTGCCGGTCCCCTTGTCCCAGCCCGTTCACCGCGCCGAGCGACAGCAGCGACGCCCCGTTGTTCCACACCCCGAGGTGATCGCGATGGACAGCGAGGATATCGTTCTCCGTGGCGAACCTCTCAGCCGGCCCGCTGAAGTACGTGGTGGCCACGAAGATCGCCACGTCGACCTTGAAGTGCACCCTCGCGCCGAGCAGGTCCCGGACCTCTCGGCTGGGAATCTTGCTCTTGGGCGTGTACCGCTTGCACTGGATCACCATGCTCCGCCCGTCGGGAAGGAGCCCCAGCACGTCGGCCCCGTTGTCGTGAGAGCCGCCGACCCTTCGCACGTCGGCACACCCGTCTCGCCGGCACAGGTCCACGACGAAGTCCTCGAATTCCGTCCCCGTCATCGCGTCGACCTCGGCAAGCGTCCGGTGCCCGGCTTTCACGGCCTCGTCATGCCGCCACTGCCGATCGCCGCTCTTGATGAACCGATCGGTGCGCCACAGCCACCACCCACCGCCGGCGACGCCACCGAGAACGAGGGCGCCCACGAGATAGGGCCAGATCTCCCTCCAGAAGGCCATCAGCACGAGGAGGGTCACGCCTCCAGTGATGGCGCTGATCTTGAGTCGCTGCTGGCGACGCTTACGCGCAGCCGATACCCGTCGCTTCCGTGCCGTCGCCATGGCCCTCCCCTTGGTCCAGCACAGCAGGATCAAGGAGGCGGCACCGAACCGTAAGGGCGCTGATCAGCCAATGGCTGATGTCGTTCGCTCGGCCTGCTGGAGGATGGGGGAGGGACCTGGCTGGTGTCGCATGTGTCGAAACCAGCAGCGGTCCGGGAGTGCTCACACCCGTACCGCCCTATGAGAGTCGGGGCGGTACGGGTGCGGGGTTGCCTGTCAGGCGTCCGGAGTGCCGCCGAAGCGCTCACGGTAGGACTCCAGGTCCTCCTCCGTGATCTTCGCGAAGAGCACCGGCGGCACCGTGAACGCGGTACCGGCCAGGACGGTGTCCAGGGACTTGGCCTGGTCGGCGGTCACCCAAGTCGCGGTGTCGTTCTCCAGGGCGAAGGCCCCGCGCATGGCGGCGGCCGACGTCGGGATGAACGGCTCGGAGACGACCGCGTACAGGTGGATCAGGTTCATCGCGGTACGGAGCGTCAGCGCGGCACCGTCGGCGTCAGTCTTGATCTCCAGCCAGGGAGCCTTCTCCTCCAGGTAGGAGTTGCCCGCGGACCACAGTGCACGCAGGGCGGCGGCGGCCTTGCGGAACTGCAGGGCCTCCATCTGCTCCTCGTACTCGCCGAGCAGCCGTGCGATCTCCTCGCCCAGCTTGGTCTCCGCCTCGCCGGCGGCGTGGCCGGCCGGGACGTCGTCGCCGAACCGCTTGCGGGAGAAGGACAGCACGCGGTTGACGAAGTTGCCGAGGGTGTCCGCCAGGTCCTTGTTCACCGTGGCGGTGAAGTGCTCCCAGGTGAAGGAGGAGTCGTCCGACTCGGGGGCGTTGGCGATCAGGAAGTAGCGCCAGTAGTCGCCGGGCAGGATCTCCAGGGCCGCGTCGGTGAAGACGCCGCGCTTCTGGGAGGTGGAGAACTTGCCGCCGTAGAACGTCAGCCAGTTGAAGCCCTTGACGACGTCGACCTTCTTCCAGGGCTCGCGCACGCCGAGCTCGGTGGCCGGGAACATCACCGTGTGGAAGGGGACGTTGTCCTTGGCCATGAACTGCGTGTACCGGACGGTGTCGTCGGCCTCGTACCACCACGACTTCCAGTCCCGGATCTCACCGTCCGAGGCGGCGTCCGCCCACTCCTTCGTCGCGCCGATGTACTCGATCGGGGCGTCGAACCAGACGTAGAAGACCTTGCCTTCGGCCGCGAGCTCCGGCCAGGTGTCGGCCGGCACCGGGACACCCCAGTCGAGGTCGCGGGTGATGGCGCGGTCGTTCAGGCCCTCGGTCAGCCACTTGCGGGCGATGGACGTGGACAGGTGCGGCCACTGGTCGCTGACGCCGGCGATCCACTCCTCTACCTCGTGCTGGAGCTTGGACTGCAGCAGGAAGAGGTGCTTGGTCTCGCGGACCTCCAGGTCCGCGGAACCGCTGATCGCCGAGCGCGGGTTGATCAGATCGGTCGGGTCGAGCACGCGGGTGCAGTTCTCGCACTGGTCGCCGCGGGCCTTGTCGTAGCCGCAGTGCGGGCAGGTGCCCTCGACGTACCGGTCCGGCAGGAAGCGGCCGTCGACCGGCGAGTACACCTGGCGGATCGCCCGCTCCTCGATGAAGCCGTTCTCGTTCAGCTTCCGCGCGAAGTGCTGGGTGATCTCGACGTTCTGCTGCGAGGAGCTGCGCCCGAAGTGGTCGAAGGCCAGCTCGAACCCGTCGTACACGGCCTTCTGCGCGTCGTGCGCCTGCGCGCAGAACTCGGCGACCGTCAGCCCGGCCTCCTTGGCGGCCAGCTCGGCCGGCGTGCCGTGCTCGTCGGTGGCGCAGATGTAGAGGACGTCGTGACCGCGCTGGCGGAGGTACCGGGAGTACACGTCCGCCGGAAGCATCGACCCGACCATGTTGCCCAGGTGCTTGATCCCGTTGATGTAGGGAAGCGCGCTGGTTACCAGGTGTCGAGCCATCCTTGGATGCTCCATTTCGTACGTACGGCGCCGGTGGCGCTGCCACGGCGGACCCAGGTCGGAGGCCGCAAACGACGCGGACCAGGCAGGTCGCGAGGGAGCGTCACCAACACGCGGTGACGGATTGGGATTGCAGCCACCGCCATCGTATCGAGGGCGCTGGATTCCCTTCGCGGTGATTTCGGCGCCGGCTTGGACGGCCGAAAGTGCTCGGCCGTCCGGGACAGGCGGCCAAGCGAGTCCCGTACGGCCGAGGCATCCCTCATTCTAGGGCCGGGGGCTACCGCGGAGTCGTTGCTGAAGGACCGATGTAGTCGGCGTGAGCCCACACCGTGGCCGACGAAGGGGAGTGCTGTGAACCTGTTGCCAACTGCTACGAGTACCGATGTCGAGGAGCGGCAGCCGCGTGTCGCTGTCCTGCCGATCGGTTCCTTCGAGCAGCATGGCCAGTACCTCCCGCTGATCACCGACACAGCGATCGCCTGCATCGTCGGTCAGGAGATTGCCAGTGCCTACCCGGTGCACCTGCTTCCACCGATCACGATCTCGTGCAGCCACGAGCACGCGGCGTTCCCGGGCACGGTCAGCATCAGCGCCAGGACCCTGTTCGCGATGATCGACGACATCCGGGCATCCCTCGCGCGCTCCGGAATCGACAAGCTCGTGATCATCAACGGCCACGGCGGGAACTACGTCCTGTCCAACTTGGTTCAGGAGGCGAATGTCGACGGCCCGACGACATCCCTGTTCCCGCTGGGGCCTGACTGGACTCGCGCCCGGGAGTGCGGCGGACTGGTGTCAGACCGGCACGGAGACATGCACGCCGGCGAGATCGAGACCTCGATCCTGCTGCATGCCGCTCCCGACCTTGTCCGTGACGGGTTCGCCGACGCAGACCACGATGGCGGTGATCGCCTGTTCCTGCTCGTCCGGGGGATGAGCGAGTACACGAAATCAGGGGTCGTCGGCTTTCCGTCGCATGCCACGGCGGATAAGGGGAAGGCCGTTCTGGAGAGCCTGCGATCGAGCTTCGCGCAGCACCTTGAAGCGCTGGGTGAGTGGACCTGATCGCTCTGGAGTCTGCCGTACGCAACCTTGGCGGTCGGATGAAACATTTGGCGGCCGGGGCGTGACCGAACGTACCTCCCACGAGTTCCGCTCCTGCCGCGCCAACCGACAAGCCGTGCTTCCACCGGCCCGCTCGGAGGTCGCCCCAGACTGCAAGTGCAGAGCCGTACCGGATCTCCTTCAACCGACACCGCCGCCGGTGAGCGTTCCAACGGGGGCGGTGTCGGCCGACTTCTGCACTACGAGGAGGTCAAGCCTCGCTGAATGGCGATCTCCACGGGGGAAGGCCCATCCTCCCCCGCAATCTGAATCGGCTGTGCCGGGTGCAGCGGCGGCTGGCCGAGGAACCGCGGAACCGATTCTTGATGTGGCTGCGTCGCGTGCACCAAGAACGGATGGCGCAGGAAGACGCCCCCCGCCCGACCGGTAGCCAGTACTTGAGGGGGTCCGGAGGTCGCCTCGAGAGGTCCCGTGGCCGCTAGGTCGTCACTGCTCAGTAGTCAGGTGTTCCTTCCTATGCGGCAGGATCGCGGAGGAATTGGCTGGGGCGGCCCGACCAGGTGATCGACAGCTGCTCGCGGGCGCGTGTAGCGGAGACGAAGAGCAGAGACTGCTCGCGGCGGAGATCTGCGGCGTACTGGAGGCGGTCCTCGGTCTCTGGGGTGATAGCGCTGGGTAGCGGCATGTGCTGGGCGCCGGCCCCGACGATGGCGACAGCGCGGTACTCGAGTCCCTTGATGCGGTGCATCGTCATGACGTGGACGCCTTCGTCGGGGTCGGGGACGCGGTAGTCCTCGACCTTTACCGCGGCCAGCTTGGCGTCACGCAGTGCCTGAACAGCGCTGTCGGCGATCGCGTGGGTTCGGGCTACGACCGCGATCTCGTGGGGCTTGATCCCCTCCTGCTGCCAGCTCTCTACGCGCTTGGCCAGCGCTGTCATCTCTTCGGAGGAGGTGCGATAGCCGGTGGTTTCAGGTCTGGCCCCCGCCAGGACAGAGCGGTATCCGCGCAGATGCTCCGGGTTTCCGTCGAGGTCGTCGAACTTGGAGTCGCCGAGAAGGTTCAGGGAGGCGGCGAGGATTTGCCGGGTGGTTCGGTAGTTGAGGGTCAGCCGCTTGGACCGGCCACGGATCTTGATGCCGTGGGCACTCAGGGACGTCCGGTTGTCGTAGATCCGCTGGTGCGCGTCGCCGACGATGAACAGGTCGTCGTCGCCGTCGGGGACCAGCGCGCGGAGCAGCTTCCAGTGGGCGGCGTGCAGATCCTGTGCCTCGTCCACGACGATGTGCCGGTACGGCCGCTCTTCGTCGGACCAGCCGGAGGCGATCCGGGCTGCCTGAACGGCGAGCTGGGTGACGCCAGCGGCCTTTTCACGGTCGAGTCTGCGCTCGAATTCCTCGACGAGGGACCAGACTTGGGCGCGTTCGGGGCGGTTGAGGCGTCGTCCGCGCCCGGCGCGGCTGGCGGCGAAGTACTCGTCGCGGCTGCGGATGTCCTGGGCCAGCACCACCTGCTTCCACTCGGCGTCGAGGAAGCGGCCGTCGAAGCGGGGCGTCTGCTGCTCCTGGGAGAGTTCGATCCACCGGTTGAGGATCTCGCCGTCCTTGAGCCTGCTGGGCGCTTCCGCGCCGAAGGTCTCCTTCACGGTGCCGTAGGCGACCTTGTCGATGTTCCGTACGTCGACCTTGGCGAGCAGTTGAGCGCCGCCGAGGTCCTTGAGCATGGACTTGAGCAGGTTGGCGAGGTTGGTAGTGAAGGTGGTGAGCAGGATGGCCTGGCCGGCGGGCAGGCGTTCGGCTAGGGCCTTGACGCGGTGCAGGGCCACGACCGTCTTGCCTGTTCCAGGGCCTCCGGTGACGCGGACGGAGCCCTTGTAAGGGGTCTTGCGCTCGGCCAGCGCCCGCTGTGCCGGGTGCAGGAAGATCCGCCAGGCGGACAGGGGCTCGGTGAGGATCCGCCCGAACTCGGCGAAGTCGCCGGTGACCACGAAGGCTTCCTTGGTGGCGGGGCGTTCGATCGCGGCCTCGTAGTCCTGAGTGTCGACCTCGTCGTCGGTGGCCGCGAGTGAACTGACCTGCTCCCAGACCTCTTCGACAGACATGCCGTCCGCGAGGCACAGGATCACGTCGCGAGCCAGCTTGGGCAGGGTTTCGACGATGCCGAGGACCGCGTCCTCGCTGCGGATCTCGCGGAGCGCCGGAACGACGGAGGCGTGGACGCCCAGTCGTTCGAAGTCAGCGTCGGAGACGCTGGCGAACAGCGACGGCGTGTCGGGCGTGGCACTGGCGGCCTTCGCCTGTCCGCTGAGCGTGCCGTAGAGGCTGCCGAGATTGATCAGCTCGATGCCGCCGGTGACCTTGTTGATGTCAAAGAGGATGTTCGCGGCGAAGTCGTAGGCGTCGTCGTGCGGCAGCACAGCGACCAGGTAGTAGATGCGGTCGGCATAGTGCATGAGCACGGCCCGGTAGTTGTCGGTGACGCGTGCGGTGCGGACCCTCTTGTCCTTGGCGCCTTTCGGCGGCTTCAGGTTGAGGCCGTTGGAGTCAGGGTCGCGCTGCATCTTCATGATGAACTGCAGCACCTGCGGCTGGACGGAGCCGTCCAGCGCGTCATAGGACTTCCCGAAGACGTCCGCCATGATCACCTTGGCGCCGGACATCAGTTCCCCTCCAACTTCTTGATGAGCTCAGTTACATTCACGGCGCCAGCGCTCGCGACATACCATCCGTCGCGCGCGAAGAGGGCGTCTCGCCCCTCGTCCAGGTCGATGAAGACGGCGACCTTCCTGTCTGGCCAGGCGAGTTCGGCCTGCATCGCCTGGTCCCCGTACTCGAAGCCGACTTCGGGCACGTCGATGCGTCCGTGGCGGGCTCCCTCGACGAGAGCGAGCAGGACGTCCTCGACCTGGGACGAGGCCCATTCGATCGCTTCGGTCCATGCCTGAGGCAGTGGCTGCGGGGCCCCTGCCTCCGTGGGCAGCGCACTGGTCAGCAGAGCCACGGTGTGCGGATCGACCTGGCCGCTGGTGGACACCGCGACCTGGTGGAAGGAGCGGGGGAGTTCGTCGGGGCCGGCGGGCTGCAGGAACTGCAGCAGGTTCGACCAGCGCAGCCAGTCCGTCCAGCGGTCCTTGTGCTCGTTGTCTGCGATGGCTTCCGGCCGGTCGTCGAGCACGGCCAGCGCCGACCATGCCCGCATGTCCGGTTGCTTGCTGCGCGGCTCAGGCCGACGGTCCAGCAGGCCGATGATCCGCGTCTGGCCTGAGGTGCGAGCGTCGAACGCGACGGCCTCTGTGGCCGAGGCCGAGGCCGACAGGTTCGCGCCGCGCAGTACGTCGTGAAGCACCCGTCCGGTCTCTTCGCGGTCCACCGGCTGGGGGCGCGCCGCTGCTCCGAAGCCGCCCAGCAGGCCGGCTGCCCGTCGAGCCCACTTGGCCCGATCGGGGTCGGCGAGGAACTCCAGCAGGGTTTCGACCGGGTTGCGCAGCACCGGGTCGAGGGTGTCGTCGGGGCGGGCCTGGCCAACCAGGCTTTGATGGATCTGGCGGGCGAGCTGGAGTGCGGCATCTGTGTGAAGCGGCCGGGCATGGGCACGAACCTGCTGCCCTTCCGCCGCACTGCCGACACCTGCTGCCCACGTCATGACGTCGTCCCAGGTCAACTGCCATACCAGCGCGCCGTCTGCCCGGAGGGCCGCGCGCTTGGCGGCGTCGTCGGCGATGCGATTGACCTTCTCGCTCGCGTGGAAGGCAAAGCCGTCGAGGAAGACCGCGACCCGTTCCGCTGGGCCGTCGGTCCGCTCCAGGAGGAAGTCGGGTTCGCTGGGCACGGAGGTCTTCGTCCGTACGTGGTCCCGCATGCGCCAGCGCGTGGCTGCATCACCGCGTGTGAAACGGAGCTCGTGCTCCACTCCGCCCTGGCCGGCCTTGGCGGCGACCGACCCGTCTTCTTCGTCTCTGCGTCCCCAGGTGATCAGGGTGCGGACGAACCGGTCCTCCAGTTCGCTGTCGACGAGCTGGTCGATGCGTACGCCGGAGAGGGTGTCGACGGCTTCGACCGCCCAGTCCTTGAGGATCTCGTCCAGGAGTTCCTTCGCGATGCGCAGCGAGACGTGCGGGTGTTCGCTGCTGGATACGAAGGGAAGCAGGCAGCGGTGGCAGGGGGTACGCTGCTCCTCCTTCTGGCAGGGGCAGTCCCGCAGCGCTGTCTGCGCGAGGGTCAGGACACGGTGCAGCACCGTGGCGTCCGCCAGGTGCTCCAGGTAGCCGGTGCCGCCGGGCATCGAGTCGTGCAGGACGAGGAACCGCCGTCGCAGTTCCTGGCTGTCGCCGGGCATGCTGTCGGTGACCACACGGATGTGGTCGGGAGCGCCGCCGAAATGCTTGGTGATGCCCAGGAGCAGGGCCGCCTTGAAGGAGATGAGGCGGTCGGCGAGGTCGATCGTGGAGACGGGCAGCAGGATGCGCAGCGCCTGGGTGGTGAGCTCGTGGGCGAGCAGCAGTTTCTCAGTCGGCTCGTGGGCAACGCCGTCGTCGCGGTGTGAGCACCAGTACGCGTGGCGGGTGCCGATCCGCTGGGCCGAGGGGTCCCATGCCTGCGGGTGGGTGCCGCGCACACCTCCGCATTCCAGGCACGTCTCGAAGCCGGAGACCTGGACGTCTTCTCCGCGGATCGCGTGGGTCGATCCGGGTGCAGCCGAGGGGCCGAGGTTGATCGTGCGGATCGTCGCCACGCGGGCAAACTCGACGCCGAAGGGCAGGCCGCTGCCAGAGCGGCGCCACGCCCTCAGTCCTTGCGGCTGGTCCTTGTCGATGTCGACGAGCGTGACCACGTCGAACTGCTTGCGCTCGCGTTCGTCCCGCTCGTCGGTCAGCCGGGCGTCTTCGCGTCGCTCCCGGGCGAGGACCCGCTCGGGCACCAGCACCTTGTGCACGGCCCCCGGGTCGGCGATCTGCGGTGCCTTGCAGCGCGGGCAGGCGGCGATGTCGAGCCCGGTCTCCTCGGTCGCCACGAATCCGCATTCGGGGCAGAACCGCCACAGGGCGTACGCGTTCTCGCCGCCGCCGACACCGGTGCCGAGGTCCACGGTGCTGACGATGAACTTGTAGCCGTCACTGTGGAAGATGTTGCCCGGGGCAAGTTCGGTCAGCGCGAGCCGGGAGCCCCGGCCGTAGTCGGTCGAACTCTCGTCGAACTCCCCGTCGCTGTCCTTCCACCACAAGGTGGCGTCCAGGACGGTCGCGTCGTCGTGGAGGGTGTAGTTGGGCAGCAGGCCCAGCCGCACCAGGGCGTTGATCGAGTTCTCCGAGACGAGGGCGTCCCGGCGCTTGCGTACGGTCCGCTGCTCCGCGAAGAGCTGGCGCCGCTGCTTGTCGCGTTCCGGATCACCCGAAGCGGTCGACAGCGCGTCGAAGGTCCGGCCGATCTGCCGCATCCTCGAGCGCAGGGCAGCCACTCGCTTGTTCCACGCGCTGGCCGCAGCCCCGACGGCTTCCTCCAGGCCCTGGGCAGCGAAGTGCTGGACGCCCTGGGCCGCGGCCGGGGTCATCGCGGGGAACAGAGCGATGAACGCGTCGGACAGCTGGGCATGGCGGGTGCCCGCGACGTCGAGGAAGCGCCTGAACCAGCCGTCCTCGGCCAGGCCATGTCCGAAGAGCTCGCCGATGCGCGGCGGCATGGGGCGTTCGGGGATCGCCGTGCCTTCCCACAGGCTGCGGTCCGCGGCGCGGTCGAAGAGGAAGGCCAGGTATTGGCGGCGCAGGATCTCCGAGGCGTCCAGGTAACAGTCTGGCGGGATGATCCGGCCTGCCAGCATCTGCTCCGGAGCGTGCAGGTAGTAGTGGCTTCGGGCGCCTCGCGGTACAAAGGTGACGGTGAGCGAGTTGCCGGTGCTGCGGCCCGCCCGGCCGATCCGCTGCGCATAGTTGGCAGGTGCGGGCGGCATGGAGGCGAGAAGTACGGCGGACAAGTCGCCGATGTCGATGCCGAGTTCAAGGGTGGGCGTGCAGGTGAGAACGTTCGGGTCGAAGGCCGAGGCCCGGTTCTTGAAGGCAGCTTCAACACGCTCACGCCGCTCGCGGCTGAGCGCGCCGGTGTGCTCAGCGGTCAGTACGTCGCCTGGACGGTCGATGGTGTACAGGTGCCGGTAGTAGTCGGCGGTGTAGTCGCGGTCGTCCTCCACGAAGTGGCCTGAGCAGTGGAACCGCAGGCACGCCGTGCCCATCCAGTCCTCGCGGCGGCTCGGTGGTACGGTCTGCCGCCAGGTGCAGGTGTCGCAGCGCACCCCGCACGCGTTCACGGCGTCTTCCCCGCCTGGTGCGGCAGTGTCGTCGATGCGGTGTATGAGGACGTTGCGGGGCTTCAGCGCGTATACGAGCGCGCCGCCCTCGGCGTGGTAAGTGGCCAGGATTTCGCGCTGGGCGAGCAGCTTCATGGCGAGCTCAGCCACCGCGCGTGCCTCGCGCCGGTCGCAGCCCAGCGAACGGTGACCCCAGTCCGCGAACCAGGTGTTGTCGCGGGTCAGTGAGTCGAAGCCGGTGGTGCGGGTGCTGCCCGACACGGGGAATGCGGGGGCAGCGAGGCCCCTGGGGAAGGCAGGCATGCCGGTGGGACGGCCGCCCCAGACAGGCCAGCGCCTTGCGCCGGCCTGCCGGATGTACTCCTGCAGCCAGGGGTGATACAGCGCCCCGCGCAGGCGGAGTCGCTCGGCCAACCCGCGCAGGAATACTGCATACGCCTCGTCGTCTGGCGGTAGCGAAATCTGCCCCGGCAGGCGTTGGTGCCGCTCCCGCAGTTCGGCGCAGAGCGCGGGCAGATCCTTGAGGTCGACCTCCGCGGCAGCGGTTCGGGTCAGCTCCAGCGTGCGGCCCAGGCGGGAGCGCAGACCGAACTCCATGAGGGTCTGGAAGACCATACGGCTCTGCAGCATGTCCGCGCCGGCATCGCTGAAGTCCTCTGTTTCGTCGAGGAGCGTGAGGATGTCCGGGTTCTCTCGCAGATCGGGCGGGACGATGGAAGCGAGTTCGCTGCGTTTGCCCGCGCCTGCCGCCGTAACGACGGCCTCGGCGGCGTCAGCAGCGAGATCATGTACAGCGACAGGCTGGCCCGCGGTGAGGTGCTTGGTCAGCAGACCGCGGAAGGTGAAGCCGAAACTGCGGTTGGCGATGAACGCGGCGCGGTGGGTGGCGTCCTGCACCGAGTCGGTGAACACGAGCAGCTTCCGCTCGTCGCCAGCGAGTCCCCGGTCAGA
Organism: Streptomyces sp. NPDC058955; assembly: GCF_042741435.1. NCBI lineage: Bacteria > Bacillati > Actinomycetota > Actinomycetes > Kitasatosporales > Streptomycetaceae > Streptomyces > Streptomyces sp. NPDC058955. The sequence continues at coordinate 23,370 of NZ_JBHYKM010000002.1, forward strand.
GAAGAGCTGCGTGGTAGTGACCGAGGCGAGAGTGGCGGTGCCAGCACCGAGGAAGCGCATGCCGTCGTCGAGACCACACGAGGGGCACTCCTCGTCAGGGGCTGCGGGCAACGGCCCATGGGGCGTGATGACCGCGACGGTGTCCTCGGTGGGGTTGGTCGTCAGCCGCTCATTTTCGGCGTGCAGGTGCAGTACGGGGTACTCGTCCGGGCGAGCCCGCAGCATCCAGCGCACGGCCCGCTTCTTCTGCGCCGAAGCCTTATAGATCTCCAGGGTGTTCGTCTTGAGCTGCTGCCACTCAAGTTCCGTGGACAACGCAGCCCAGCCGGACCGCCCGCAATGACGGCAGTACACGGCAGGAAGATGCCGCCGGTAGGGCGGCCCCACAGGGCGACGCGACGCATCGGTCCGCTCTCCGCCCTCCCCGGCGCTGTCGACCTCTGCCGGTTGGTAGATGGCGAGGTTGGCGGGGTTCGGCCGGGAGTCCCCGGTCGGCCCGTCATCGTCGTACCAGCGGAAGTGGGGCTCGGCGGTCGCCGCACGAATGACGCGGCGAACCTCACGTACCCAAAGCTGGGCCTCAACCCGCAGGAAAGGGCCAGGCTTTCCCGTCACCGGATGCGGGGTGCGGGCGTGCGAGATCAGTGCGAGGATCCGCGCGAAGGCGAGCTCGACGAGCCGAGGGTCGCTGCGCGCTGCCTCATCCCAGGCCGGTCCGCCACCGCGCTGGGCAAACTCGCGGGCGATATCTGGGATGGTGACTGGGCTGCTCCCGGCGACGTCGAGGATCGCCTTGACCAGGATGTGCTGCTTGAGCTTGGCGCCGATCTGAACCGGATCACTGAGGGGTTGGCCGAGCATGAGCCGGGCCAGGTCCAATAGCGCTGACTCGTCGTCCAGGGGGTCGGGCAGCGCCGCCAGAGTGGCAGGGGCCGGCGAGGGGAGCAGGAAGTCTGGGTGGGTTACGACTTCTCCGGGCAGCAGTCGGTCCTCGCCAATGAGCGCGGCGTCGGGAAACGGTGTCCCGAAGACCTTTTCCGCGAACTCACGCAGCAGCTCTCGATCAGACCTCTCAGGTCCGTCGAGGGCCAGGGACGAGGAGCCGCTGGGCATTCCCCCGCCGAGCGTCGCCGACGTCGCCACGGGCGTGATGTCGCCGAGGGGGCGTCCCTCGCGGGCTGCCCCGGTGGCTGCGCCGAGGCGGCGCAACAGCATCGCCACGTCGGTGCCCTGGGCGCCGTCGTAGGTGTGGAACTCATCGAGGACGACGAAGGCGAGGGAGCCTGATTTCCAGAGCGGAGCATCCGGAACGCGCTGGAGTAGGAGATCCAGCATCTTGTAGTTGGTGAGCAGGATGTCCGGCGGATCGGAACGGATCGCGTCCCGATCGGCGATCAGGTGCTTGATAGTGGGATCGCCAGCGAGGGACGTCGCACCAGTGTCGCGGCCGTACGAGCCGGGCTCGTTCTCGTCTTCGTCCGATGCCGAGCGCGGTCCGGAAGCGCCGCCGATGTAGATGCCGGCAGTGACGTCCTTCAGGGCTGCCTCGGTACCGAGGAAGTCATCGATACGGCGGGCCTGGTCATCGGCCAGGGCGTTCATCGGGTACAGGAGTAGGGCCTTGACCCCTCGCTGCCCCGCGGCGCGGGCACGAGCGCAGTGGTCCAGGATCGGCACGAGGAACGACTCGGTCTTACCGGACCCGGTGCCGGTGGTGACGATGGTCGGTTCCGGCTGACGCCCAGCCTTCGAGGACAGCCGCTGCCAGGCCGCGGCCTGGTGTGTGTAGGGCGTGAAGCCCTTCGGGCACCAGTCGAGCGCGGCCTCCCAGCCTGGGCCTGCCTCCCGGAAGGGGGTGCGCACACGCAGATACGGCCCCCGGAACAGCCGGCTCTCCGGCCGCTCCAGGAATGCGTCGAGCTCATCGCGCACATCGTCATCGGCGAGAGCGAAGCTCGTCGTCAGGTAGGTGGCGAGGGCGCGGCGAAGGTCCTCGGCGACCAGAGAGGGCAGCATGACGGCGTCTTACCTGCTTTCTGCCGGGACATCGGAGCGGACCTGATCGGCATCGGCAACGCCGAGGAGATTTCCGTGGTCTCCGTGCTCGGCGGCGTACGCGGCGTAGTCGCCATATTCACCGGCGAGCAGCCGGGCGGTGAAGTCTGCGTGGGCGCGGGTCATCTCGGCCTCGCGGTCGGGCTTCACCCATCCGTCTGGGACCTCGGGGGCCGGATCGCCAGCGCGGGCGGCCTTGACCCACGCCTTGACAACCGCGGCCTCCTCTGGCGTCTGTCGGACGCCTACGTTGTGGGTCGCTGCCCCGATCTTGTGGCCGTCGGAGGCATAGAACGCTTCCCATTCATACTTGCGCAGCACGGCGAACTGCGAGCGATACATCGCACACAGCTGTTCGGCGCTCAGCCCGAGCATCACAGCCGCTAGGGCGTCGATCTCCACCAGGGCCATCCGGCGGTCGTACTCGGTGCGCAGCGGGGTGGCCACAGACCAGGCCCTTGACACCTCATCCAACGCGGGGCGAACGGATGCGGTGTCGGTCCAGCGGTCTCTCTGCCAGGCCGACTCGAAGAGCTCCTCCCACAGAGGGGCGTAATCGCGGGTCAGACAGTTGAGACGCAGGGTCCGTAGGAGAAGGGGAGTGGTAAGGGGATGGGAAAGCGGGCTGGGGAAGCTCCGTGCTAGCTCGATATTGACCTTGGAGGCGCCGGAGACCTTGACCAGGTAGTCAAAGACGAGCGAAGCCCAGAGTCCAGCGACGACGCCGGTGCCGCGGTTGTTTGAGCGAAGGGCAAGGGTGTGAACCGCATCTACGTGAGTTGGCCCGGGAGGCAGTAGAGCGGGCTGAAGCGAGCGCTCGGTATTCGACGTGATCATTCTGCGCCATGTCACCCGGAAGAAGTCTCCCGAAGGCACGTCGCCCCAGGACCGTCGTGCCGCGGCGAAGTCCACCTTCGAGCACGCCCGCGCGTAATTGGTACGCGGCACCAAGGTTTCGGGGAGTTCTTCCAAGTCCCAGTCGGTGTAGTCCTTGTTGGATTTGCAGCCCGGGTTGGGCTGCTTGGCGAAGGGGGTGGCGACTGAGAAGTGGGGGCCCTGAAGCACAGCTTCGTCCCAGGAGGCGGGCACGGCGCTGCGCTTTTCGATAATTCCCTTCTCCCTGGAGGTTTTCTCATTCAGCTCGAATGAGAACCAATAGGGGTGATCGTGTAGTCGTTCACCAAAGGCGGCGAGGACTTGAAGAGCTTGGTTGTCCTCCACCGTCACCGGACGTAGCACCCTGGCTTGTTCGGCTGGGGTGTCCGGTTCATCGATGACAGCGGCCCAACTGGCGAGCACGCCTCGGTCGACGTGCACGATGCGATCCCTGTGGGGACGGAGGTCCCAGCCCCCCTCGGGAAACTGGATCCCCGGCAGTGGCCCTTCACCGCTGTGGGTAAAGGAGCCGTCCACGATGGAGGGATGCACAGCGCGGGCGACCTGGAGGAAGTCGATTTCGCGAGGGGGGCCATAGACACTAACCCCGAAGGGCTTGTTATTGTCGACATCTTCGAATAGCAGAATGTTGTTGCCATATTGGAAGTGTCGCCTGAGTCTGGCGTACGTGGAAGCGCGGAAAGCACCACCCCGGGGGACGGAGAAATGGTTCTCCTCGTGGATCAACGCAACTGTGCCCTTTTGGCCCATGCTGCGCCAGGTCCGCTCCATGAAGTTCAGATAGAGGTTGGTCCGAAGTCCACTCAACATCGGGTGGTCAACTGCCGAGCCCAGGTGCGCGTCGCTCCCCACCCAGGAAGAGAGGTCGGCGAGGTAGGCCCGCAATACTCCGGGTTCGGCCAGTGCCGTCGCCCGCCGATCTGTCCTAACGTCCTCGGTTGCCTGCTTCTCCAAGCCGAACCAGGCGTCGTACTCTGCTACTGCGAGATCGTCTTTCCACTCGGAGTTGAGCCACGGCGGGTTCCCCACCTGAAGGTCGAAGCCGCCGTGGCTGAAGACATGCGCGAACTCCAGCTCCCAGTGGAAGAAGCCTTCCCGACGACTGATCGCGTCAATCTCGCTCAGCCAGGGGAAGCGCAGGGCGATTGCTGGCATCTCGGCGCACTGGCTCATCAGCCGGTCGTTGGAGTCGTCCACGGCGAGTTGGTCGAAGTCACCGGTGTCGCCGAAGAGGCCGAAGAGGTCGTCGTGTCCTGCGGTGCTTGCCTTCTTGATCCCCTTTGCCTTGGCGGCCTTCGCTTTGGCCGGCGGCACACCTAGGAGGGCCTCGCAGAAGTCCAGCCATTCGGCCAGGTCCGGGGGCTCAGGTGTGTCGCGCTGGCCCACTGGCCAGAACCAGAGAGCGCACCAGGCGTCCATGACCAGCTTCAGCCGGCCCAGCGGGGCGCCAGGCTCTTTGAGGGCTGCCTCGATCCGCTCCCGTGAGACGGCTCCCGAAGATCGGGGCAGTGGCCGGTCCGGCTCCACCTCCCAAACGGCGATGTCGCGGCGAATCTCCTTCTCAGAGATGACGAGCCGCCGCCTGGCCAGCTCCCAGAGGCGCTCGACCCTGGTGGCCAGGGCCAGAAGCCGCTTACCCTGGGCGACGCTCGGGGTGGAGGCGGCTCGCTTACGCCACTCGGCAAGCTGATTCCGGTCTTCCTTGGCCAGCTCTTTTGCCTCGCCTGAGTCGGCGACTACTCCCCATCCCTTTGCCGGGAGCAAGAAATGATGGATCTCCTGGCCGTCCTTGAAGGCGCTTTCATCCATGCCATCCTTCAGTGGGCGGTCGACTGGTACTGCGGTCAGCCACGCCTTCTTCTTCAGCGTCTCGGCGGCGTACACCGCGCGGCGCGCACCAATGAGGGAGTTACCGCGGCGCAGGTGGAGGCCGAACCAGGGGGCCTTGAGGCCCTCGTGCATCGCGTTGAGCCATAGCGACACCTCGGCCAGCTCGACTGCGGTGTGGTTGAGGTCCACGCCGTAGCAGTTGTGGAGGGCCAGGTATGCCTTGACCTTCTGCAGCTCTGCCTCGTACTGGTCCGGCGGCAGCTGCATGTCCTGGCCGCGCTCTACCGAGAGCTCATTCATACGGCGGCGCAGATACTCGGCGGCGAGCTGATTGATGGCCTCATTGAGGAACGCTCCCGAACCGAGGGCCGGCTCGCACACCACTAGATCCAGGATGTCGCGAGCCTTCGTGATCTCGCCATCCTGGTCGAGCAGCTCGGCCAGCGCGTGCTTGACCGTGCTACGGGTGAGCACCTCGGGGGTGTAGTACGAGGCGGAGCGCTGCCGCTCGCGGCCGGAGAGGCGGTAGACAAAGGAGCCCTTCTTGTGCTCGACCCGCCTGGGCACGCCTGTGATCTCGTCGGGGCGCTTGACGAAGACTTCGTCGTCGTAGTTGTCGGCTTCGCGCTGGGGGACGACCCATGTGCCGGCCAGCCCATCCGAGTCCGGCTTGGCTACCTCGTACAGGTCCTCGGAAGCGAAGAAGCCGGTGTACGACATCAGACCCTCGTACACCGCGCCAAGTTGGTTGATGCCGAGCTGGGCGTAGGAGATGAAGCCTTTGCCGGTGCCTTGGCTGAGCATGAGGCGGTTCAGCACTCGCCACAGCACCTTGTTGCGCAGTCGGGTGTCCACGTGCTGGCCGTCGATGCGTACCGATCCGATCAGCGGAGTGGCATTCGCGTGGAACAGGTCACTGCGCAGGGACTCGAAGCGGATGCCGTCCGCGTCCAATCCGGTGTCGCTCGGCTCCTGCTCTTCCAGGGCGCGGTGTCCCTGGTCGACGAGGCGGAACAGCAGATCCAGCGACTCGTGGAAGTGGAAGCCGTCTTGAGCCTCGTCCGGAAGGTCGTACGAGACGAGTTCACCGAGTCGGCCGAGCCCGTAACCGTCCTGGTAGGCGTCGTCCTTGCTGGGCAGGATGCCCAGTTCTGGTCGGACTTCCGCGTACAGCAGGAACAAAATGCGGTACAGGTAGCGCAGTGATTCGCGTGTGAGGCGGTTGGCGAGTTCGGTGCTGTCCCCGAGCTCGGAGGGGTCGCCATCCTGATCGTGGATGCGGTCCAGGATCTCCTGGGCGATCAGCTCGACGGACTGTCGCAGGCCCTCCCGCAGCTCTTTAGAGACGCCGACGGCGTGTTTGCGACCCTTGTCGACGAGGCTGTCCAGGAATCCAGCGGCTCCGCCTTCTGTCAGCAGGGACTCCGCGCCGAACAGGGCCGAGACGGCTTCCAGCTCGCCGCCGTCGGCGGCCAGGTTACGGTCGAGCGCGGCGTCGATGCTGACGCCCAGGAATCGGCCCTCGTGCCACGCAGTGCGGTCAGCAAGCAGCGCGGCACCGCCAGCGAGCAGGAGTACGAACCTGGGCGCGTAAGCATCCTCGCTGCCGAAGAGGAAGGTGACGGCGTCCGCCGCGCTGGTGATCTCGTTTCTGCCGTCCAGGGGGATGGGGGCGAGCAGCTGCGAGCCGCCGTCTTCGATGTCAGAGGCGACGAGTTCAGCGTCTGTGCTCCAGGTGACGTCCAGAGCGATCAGCTCGACACCCCCAGGCCCCTTTACCGCGAAAGCGACGGAGACTTCGCGGGGCTTGTCGCTGTGCATGACCTCGAAGACGCCGCGCCGGAACCTGGTGTGGGTGTCGCCCTCGTGCTCTGACGGCTCGTCTCCACGAGGGATGTACGCGAGCGCGGCGAGCAGAGCGTCGTTGAGCTTGAGCAGCTCGGATCCGCCGAAGTCGTCCTTCTCGGTGATGCGGACCTTGGCCTTGAAGTAGTCGCGGCCCAGGTTCCTCACGCCGGAGCGGGACGTGGGTGCTCCGGCCCGGTCCGCTGTAGTCCAGTGCTTGCGCAGGTCAGCGAGGTCCTTGGCGAAGAGCTCGGCGAGGTAGTGGGCGGAGATGTACTCACCGCGGTTGATGATCGCTTCAAATGCCACGGTGGTCACGCACCCTTCTTGTCACTGGCTGCGGCGGCGGGGACGAGGACCCCGATCACGCGGATCATCGAATCGCCCTGGGTGGCGAGCTGTTCGATCAGCTGCTCGACCTCTATTGCGGTGGTCTCCACCCGCTGTTCCTCATGCTCGCGTCGGATGCCGAGGGTGAGCTGCTCGAACGTCGACTGGCTCGCCTTGCGCCAGGCTGCCAGGCGCTTCTCGTACTCGGCCAGTTGCTCGATCAGCGGTTCTTCCTGGCTGCTACGTAGCGTGAGCAGGTGCTGCCGTGTGGCCTCGACCGCCTGTGGCACCAGGGCACGCAGGGCATCGATGTCCCCGGCGAAGGGCCGGTTCAGCATCTTCGGCTTCACGCCGGCGCGCTCCAGGACACCAACCAGATCGTCATCGAACACGGGGCTGCCGTACTCCAGTCCGGTCACGCAGGACCAGGCGAGGACTGTCGGGTGACCCTTGGCGTTGGAGTACATGCCCTGCATCAGGAACACCGGCCCGGGGACGTTGGCCGTGATGACTGGCGCGGCGTTGCGGGTGAGCCGGACCAGGACCTTGTCGGTGAGCCACTCCACCACCGGGTGCTGGTCGGTGAGGTAGCTGACGTCGGGCCAGCCGGACGTCTCGCGCCGCTCCTGCTTCGTGATCGCGCCCTTGCTCCTCTCGCCGCTGCGCTCGCGGGCGCGGTCCAGGCGCTGCTGAGCGAAACCGGGGTCGAAGGTGACCCTGAGCTTGTCGAGCACTCCGCGCTCGTCCAGGTAGGTCTGCGGAAGGACGAGGAGGCGTCGCTGTAGTTCGCGGTCTGGGGCGAAGGAGAGCATCTCGGGATGGTCCTTGTCCCACGCCTTCCCGATCTTCTCCTCGGGGTTGCCATAGACCTCGTCGAGCGCCTCCTCGACGAAGGCTCGTGTCGAGGCGAACAGCTGCGGTACGCGGTAATGGGCCCCCGACCCGTCGACGGTGTGGTGCGCCATGAAGAGGTTGAAGGGGTCGATCGGCTGTGCGGGGACGATCTCGTCGAACATCCTCCCGTCCGCGAGTCCCGACTTGATCGCGGTCTCTTCCGCCTCCTCGTCGCGCAGCCCGAGGATGGAAGCGGCCTCACCGAGCGTGCGGTGGACCTCGTCCTCGCGCTCCAGCAGCCGCCGCGAGACCAGTCGGTCGGCGGAGGGCACGTCGGGGTCCTCGTCCTGCCGGACCAGGAGCAAGGCTCGGACCTCTGGGGACGTCTGCTGGCCGTACCGGTCGATACGGCCGTTCCGCTGCTCGATGGTGATCAGCGACCAGGGCAAGTCGTAGTGGATCATCTGGTGGCACTGGCGGTGCAGGTTGACGCCCTCAGAGGCGATGTCACCCGTGAGCAGGACTCGCAGCTCGCTGTCCGCCAGGCCGAAGTCCTTCACGGTCCGCTGCTGCTCGTCATCGGGCCGGCCGCCGTGCAGCTGGCGGATAGCCCCGCGCCCCTTTTCGTCGCTCACCTCGAAGCCGAGCTCACCGGGCAGGGCCTCATGGAGCATCTGCAAGGTGGCGCGGCGCTCGGAGAAGACGACGACGCGCTTGTCGGACCCCGGCCCGATCCCCATGCCCTTCAGCTCGTCGACCAGGCGGCGGAACTTCGCCGCGTCCTCCACTGTGGCCTCGCCGGCGAGCTGGCCCAGCCGCGTCAGCGCCGATCGCTCTGCGGCGCGCTGCGCACCCTTTTCCGGGTGTTTCTGTGCGTCCTCGTCGATGCGCTCAATCCGGTTCTTCACCGTCTCGGCCAACGCCTTGTGCGAGGAGAGGAAGGCTTTCAGGAGCGTATATGGGAACAGCCTGGCGCCCTTGCCGCTCACCGGAGCCGACTGGCCCGCTTCCGGCCTGATCCAGACGTCGTATAGCTCTTCGAAGATCTTTTGTTCGGCGGGGTTCGCAACGCAGTCGAAGGCCACGGGCGGCTTGCGGGTGGCCCACTTGTGGCCGATCTCCGCCGAGACGTCGGGGGACATCTTGTGCCTGCGGACGTACAGGTGGTCGAGCTGCGTCTCGTCGTAGTCGCTGGTGTCGGGGATGGCGGTCGGGTCGAGCAGGCTCAGCAGCTCACCGAACGACTCGCGCTGACCGTTGTGGGGTGTGGCGCTGGCCAGGATCAGGGCGTCGGTCCTCGGGGCGAGCAGCCCCGCGAGCCGGTTGTTCTTGGTCCCGGTGTTGATCAGCTTGTGTGACTCGTCGATGACGACGGCGTCCCAGGCGACCTGCATGAGGTGGCTGCGCCAGCGGTCAGAGCGCAGGGTGTCGATGGAGATGATCGCGCGCTTGTAGTACGAGAAGGGGTTGCGGCCGGCTGGGATGTTCTGGCGGATGCGCTCGATGCCGGTCGAGTCCAGACGTACGAGGGGGATCGCGAAACGCGTCCACAGCTCGTGCTGGAACTGCTCCAGGATGTGCTTGGGCGTGACGACGAGGATGCGCTCGCCCCTGCCCCGGCGGATGAGCTCCGACAGCAGCAGCCCGATCTCCAGGGTCTTGCCCAGTCCGACTGCGTCGGCGATGAGCAACCTCGGGCGCAGACCGCGCAGGGCCGCTCTGGCGGGCTCGCGCTGGTAGGCGAGGTCGTCGAGGAGGTGTGTGCCGACGGTGGCGAGCCGTTGTTCGGACAGTGGAAGCGGGGTCTTGCGGATCAATGCGTCGATGAAGAGCCGGGAGCGGCGGCACTCCGGGGAGTCGTCGACGACGAGGTCCGTGTCCTCGGGCCGCAGAGGGGTGACCCGATCCAGGGATTCGTGGGCGAAGAAGACAGCTCGCTGGTCGCGCACGAGTGGGGAGATGCCGCGGACGTCCAGGCGCGTGCCGTCGTGAGAGGTCTCGGACACCTCAACGACCAGCCAGTCCTCGTCCCGTGCACGGACCTGCATGCCCGCGGCGAATTTGGCTGTGCCTGCGGAGCTGGTCACCGGGTTCCCTCTTTCGATCACTGTCTATTGCCTTGTCGTGCTCTACTACCTATCCCGCTGTGCACCCGGCGGAATCAGCCGCCGAAGTCAGATCGCCGGTCGCGGATCTTTCCGCGCCAACGGTCAGCCCAGGGGGCGCCCCCGCCACTGGACGCGCCGGCGACGGCAGGTTCCGCGGGCGATACCTCGTCCCCGAGCTCCGGACCCGCAAGACCCTCCAGAGCCGACACTGACTTAGGAGGATCCGGCGGCACCGGAGGCGCACCTTCCACCTGCAGGACGTCCGTGAGGAACGCGCCAGGCAGCGGCGGGTAAAGCGGACCACTGACCGGCACGGCGTGCTCGAGCAGCCGGTCCATGGCTGCCTCCAGCACACTGTGGGCGGTCGGCCGGTCCTCCGGAGAGTAGGACAAGGCACTGACAATCAGTCCTCGCAAGCTCTCGGGCAGGCCCGAGAGATCGGGAGGAACGTCCAGTATCCGCTGTACCGGAATATCGGCGTAAAACGGGGGGTGCCCAGTCGCCGCATGCACGAGCGTCGCGCCCAGGCTGTACACGTCCGCGGCTTCGCTCGCCTTGCGGGAGTCCATGGCCTGCTCCGGCGCCATGTACACGAGGGTGCCGACCGGCACGTCGCCGGATGTGAGGCCGGTCGCACCTCCGACATGGCAGACGCCGAAGTCGATCACACGAGTGCCCTGTGTGGTGACGAGCACGTTGCTGGGCTTCAGGTCGCGGTGGAGAAGCCGGACAGAGTGGATGTGAATCAGAGCATCGGACAGACTTGCGGCCAGCCACCACACCCCGAGCTCACTCACGGCGCCATGCTGGTTCAGCAGTACATCGAGCGAGGGTGCGTGGACGTACTCGGTGGCGATCCAGGGCTGCTCCGCGTCCGGGTCAGCGTCCACGAGCGCCGCGGTGTGGAATCCACCGACACGCCGGATCGCCTCCAGCTCCTGGGCGAACCGCTGACGGAAGTACGGCTGGTCTGCCAGCGCCGGCTTGATGACCTTGATCGCCACGGGGCGGGGGCTGCGGTATCCGAGGTAAACGACGCCCATGGCGCCCTGGCCGAGACGCTGGGTCAGTCGGAAGCCCGCGATTTCTCGGGGGTCGTTCTCCCGCAGCGGCTCGAACACCATCGCCCCCCGTTCCGCGACCGGGCAGATGAAGGCGAATGCGCCGGACGCGATGCGTCACACGTCAACAACGCTGAGGTTATCAGCGTCACGGGCTACCTCTTGTGCCTCGCTGGATCTTATCCGCGACTCATATGACCAATCGGCCAGGAGTGTGTCGGCGACCGCCTCCTCGTAGACAGCACGGTTCTCCCTTTCCATGACCTCTGCGAGCTCTGGCTCCCAGCAGGTGTCCTGCCGCCTTCCGCTCAGCCGGACATGGTCGCTGTCGGCGCGAACACCGCTGAGGTAGTCCGCAGCACTCATTCGCCAGGGTTTGGCGTGATAGCGGATACGGAGCTGATTCGTCATGTCGATGCCGGGCCAGTCGAAGTCCCCGTGGTAGAGCAAGGTGCCACCGGCTTCGACGACCAACCGCGCCAGCCGGTGAAAGGCGGTCGAGGGGCGCCCCTCGGTGCAGATTAGCGGCGGGCTGCTGGCACCGAGCTCACCAGCGGCGCGGCGGAGCACGGCCGGATTCTCGCAGACGTACACCGTTGGCAGGTTCACGGCGATCGGAAGGGTGATGAGCTGGTGGAGGGTGATGTGGAATGGAGTGCCGTAGCGGGCGGCGTCGGTGAGCCACTGGCCCAGCCCCTGGCCGGTCGCGGGGAGGTTGAGGACGAGGACACGGCTGGCCAGATCATCGACGATGACGTCGAAGGCGTCCCACAACTCGCGCCGAGACTCGGCCCCTGATCCGAGTGGGACTCCGCGTGCCATGGCCAAGGCCCGCAGGACCAGTGTCGGCAGAGAGCCGCGGCCGGGATTGAGGGCCTTGGTGTCTCCTGTGGTGGCGTCGGCCAAGGCGGGCAGCATGATCGGTGGAGCGTCGCTTGGCCGGCTGTAGAGGTGTTCCAGGACGCGGACGGCCTGGCTGAAGAGGTGAGGGTCCTTCCTATTGATCAGCGCGGTGATCGTGCCGTCGGATGCGAGGCTGGCCAGCCACTGCCGGTACCAGGCATGCTCGGCATGAAGCGGGCTGGCCTCGCCCTCAGCAAGGATCCTCCGCCGGGCCTGATCGAGCACGGTCCGCTCATCGGCGCGAAAGCGCAGCTCGGGGCCGATCCGTTCCAGGACGTCGCGGAGCGACATGCCCGTGACGTTGCGGACGCTCTCCTCCAATGTTCCGAGGGGGATGGTAATGCGGCGGACATCGGCCGACCGGTACGCACCGGTGATGCCGATGACAGCGGTGCGTTCGGCCGAGGTCGGGTTGGCCAGGCCGATGGAGCCCTTGACCTCGCCGCCGTTGCGCTCGAGCGAGCGCCGGGCAGCAGCCAGGAGCCGACGGAACTCGGGGGCCCGGTAGCGCTCGTATGCCTCTGTCGATCCGGTCATTCTGTCTCCTCGACCTTGTCGTTCGTCGGCTGGTCCTCGGGGATGTCCGCGAGCAGTCCTGCCCCTGCGGGAACGTGCCGACGGGGCGCGAAGCCAAGGAGTTCGGCGGCAAGATCGTCGGATCCGGGGTACTCGAGGTCATCGAGGATCTGTTCGCCGTCCCAGACCAGCAGCATGGCGGAGACGGTGTGGGACGCCTCGTCGTGCTTCATGTCGTAGTGGGAGATCTGCGGCACGTCAGGGTAGGTGATCCACAGGTCGTAGCCCGTCATGAAGAGGTCGAGGTCGAACTTGGCTGTGAGGGCGAGCAGGTCGGGGCGGTACTTCTCGTCGATGCCGGCGAAAGCTTCGTCGAGGGCGATCAGCCGCGGGCAGGTGGGGTAGGCGGAGCTGTACTGCGCATGGGCGGCTGCGAAGAGCGGAAGGTGGATGGAGGCGGACTTCTCGCCGCCGGACATCACGCTGTGCTTGGCCTTGGTGAGCAGTTCTCCCTTCTTCCGCTCCTCTTCGCTCATGCCCGGCCGGAACAGCCGGAGTTCGAACTTGCGCCAGGCGCGATAGTCCAGAACCTCAGCGATCACCTGCTGGTAGCTCCTCTTCTTGTCGGCAGCAGCCCTCGCGCGGATCTGGCTGCGCAGGTGGGAGCGGAGCTCGGCCAGTCCTGCCGGTCCGAGACCGGAGGCGTCCTTGTCGAGCAGTTTGTTGACGGCCTGCTGGGAGTCGGTGAGTGCGTCGGAGGTGATCCAGTTGATGCCCACGGTGGTACCGGAGGACATCGGCTTGGAGCGGGTATCGGCGTCCATGCTTTTGACCAGGTCGCGTGCGGCGACGGTGCGATCATGGATTTGCTCGGCCAGCCCGGTCAGGAGCCCGTCCTCCAGGACGGTCCGTTCCCTGTCTTCCAGCAGTACGCTCTGATCGGCGAGCTGTTCGGCCAGGCGACGGGCGAAGTCCGTTACGGGGGCGGGGCCTTCGCTGTCGGTGACCCGGGCCAGGATGATGTCACCGGCCGGCTCCCACTCGAAGAGGTAACCCTGATCAGATTCCAGCAGGGCTGCCTCCAGCGCGGTGATAGCGCTAGAGATCTTGGATGTCACGGTCTTCAGGAGGCTCGAGGTGATCGGCCGGCCCCGGGTCGCCTCATCGAGCGCGTTGACCAAGGAAGCGACGGATGCGGGGACGACGCTCTGGGCGGCTTCGATGCCCGTGAGGGGAATGCCGGGCGAGGTCAGGCTGTCCATGAGGGCCTGGACTGCCTGCTCGGGGCTCGGCCACATGTCGTGGGGCAGCCAGATGGTCTCGGCGTTCGCTTCGAGGAGGCCGAGAAGGTCGGGCCGGGCATATGGCTCCAGCGTGAGCGTGGTGCGCACCTGCTCCGCCACGGCCGTGGCGAGTGCGGTACGGCCGAACTCCAGGGCATGGTCAGCCTTCAGAAGCCGGTCTCGATGCTCTTCCGCGTCCTTCTTCGCACGGTCGTACGTCTTCTGCGCCGTGGTGAGCTGCTCCTCCGCGTCCGTGATCTGCTGCAGAATCTCCTGCAGAGGAGCTTCGAGCGTCGCTTCCTGGGTGCGCAGACGTTCCTCCTGAACGGCGAACGCATCCCTACGCGCCTGTAGCGCCTCAGCCTGCTCTGAGCAGGACTCGGTCTGCGCTTCGATGATCTCCTTGCGGCCGGCGATGTCGCGCTCGGCCGCATCGGCCTGCTCACGGCAGGCGGAGAGCGCCTTGCCGGCGTCGGCGAAGTCGTCGATGGCCTGCGCGACGTTGTCCAGTTCCTCACGAAGCGTAGGCAGCCGTGCGGCCGTGGCAGCATGCCGAAGCTGCCGATTCTTCTCATGGGCGCGCGCAATCGCCCCGTCGAGCCGCTTGCGGGCTTCGGAGAGGCGGCGGCGTGCGCCAGCGGCCTTCTCCGCCACCACCGCCACCTGACCCACCGCCTGGATGATCGGTTGGGTGCGCGGGAGCTCATGCCTGGCGCGGTCGAAGTCGTCGCATGCTTCCTGCGCGTACCTCTGCTGCTCTTCGATGCCGGCGAGCTGAGCTTCCAGGACGGCGATGGATTCTTCGAGCAGGCGCAGCCGCTCGCGCCGGCGGGCGGCTCGTGCCGTGGCCCCGATGTACTCCGGCTGATCCTTAGGATGCGCACCGATCTGGATGCCGAGGCAGAAGTGCGAGCCGGTCGTGACCGCAGGAGCGCGCAGCGCGCCGTCCGTCGCAGGGACGTCGTCCGTTACGGCGACGGACGCCAGGACAGCCTGTACGGCCGCGGCAGAGACGAGCTGCTGATCTTCGACGACCAGTACGTCGGCCAGGGTGCGTCCGGTCGGCCGCTGCGCGGGAGGCAGTGGGCGCAGATAGGCGTCGCCGACCTTGTCGTGCAGTGCCTGGTCGGTCAGCGCAAGGTCGGGGTGCAGCCAGGCGGTGAGCAGGCCGGCCGCGTACAGGGCGCCCTCCACCGCAGCCGCATGATCGTTGGGAACATCCTCGGCGAACCGCACAAGCTGCCACAACGGCGCACCGGGCCGCGCATCGCGGCTGGCGGGGCGCAGGTCACTGGGCGGGGGCGCGTCGTCGCCTTCCGCTGCCACGGTGTCGCGCTCTGCTCGCCTGGATCGCAGGGCCTCCGCGACGTCGCTGTACTCCCGCTTCAAGTTCTCGACGCGGGCCAGAGCACTGGTGCGGCGCTGGTCGGTGAGGGAACGAAACTCCTCCGGCAGCGAGGCCGCTTCGGGTTCCCCCACCGCGGCGATGGCAGTACGCAGTACGTCACCGTCGGCGGCGACCAAGACCGCGGTGTCATCACTGCCGCTCCAGCGGCTGATGAACTCCTCCAGCTCCTGGTCGGCCGTGGCGCGGACGATCTCGAGCTTCTCAGCTGCTGCGGCGGATTGCCGCTCGGTCTCGGTCAGCTCACCGCTCGCCGCGTCAGCGTGCTCCTGCTCGCGCTCCTGGTCCTTCGCGGCGTTCTCGGACGCGCTGAGGTGGACGCGTACGTCCTCCACTTCGCTGCGACGCGCGGCAACCCGGCCTGCCACGTCCGTGTCCAGATCGGCACCGAGATCCAGTGTGTCGTCGTCGTGCAGGACGCCGCAGCGGCGCGCCGCGTCCATGAGACTGTGGGTATGCCGAGAAGCGGCCTTGCGCAGCTCATCGTGTCTCAGGAGAGCCCGCTCAGCCTCCCCTTTGAGGGCAGCCAAGCCCTCCTGGGCCCGGTTGAGGTGGCGGCCACTCTCCGCGATGCCCTGGCGCTCGTTGCGTACGCGATCGCGCAGCTCCTCGAGACCGTTCTGCTGCTTGATAGCGTCGTGGTTCTTGTACTCGGCCAGGCTCGCGCTGAGCTCATTGCACCGGCGTTCGGCGGTATCGCGCTCATGCTGTGAGGAGGCCAGCTGCCGCTCGGCGGTGCGGTGGTCCTCCGCCGCCTCCATGATCGTCTCGCACTGCGCGGCTGTGTCCTGAATGCGCCCGGTGACCTGGTCCACGCGGTCACGGGCATGGGCGCGCAGATAACTGGTGTATTCACGCAGGAAGGTCCGGACCGCGGTGTCCGCCCCCGTCAGTGCGTTGAGGAGCGCTTGGATCTCGGCGAGGTTCTCGAAATCGCGGGCGGCCTGCAGGATGAGGTCCTCGTCGACGGGGCGCAGGCCGGCGGTGAGGGTGTCGGACACCTTGACCGGGTCGAGGTCCTTGGCCAGCAGAGGACGCCGTAGCTGGAGCAGAAGGTTGACCAGCTGGTTGTAGCGCTCGCGGCCCAGCCCGAACAGCCGGTCATCGATCGCCTCCCGGTACGCCTCCGCCGTAGCGTAGGTGGCTCCTTCACCCAGGAGCTTCTTCAGAGCGTTCTCCCGCAGCGGGCGCGAGGCGGCGTCCAGCAGGCCGAAGTCGATGCCGACACGGCCGTCGGTGACGAAGAAGAAGCGGGCCGGCGTGGACATCGGCTTGGTCACCCGCATGCCGATCCCCACGGTGACGGCTTCGAGGACCTCTCCGTCGGGTGCGGTGCGGGCGAACTCCATCCACACATAGCCGTATGCGGACTCCTGCCCTTTGTAGAGCAGGTTCGACTTCATGGTGCGCTCCTCGCCGCTGAACGGATCGAGACGCCTCGCGTCGAGGACACCGTCCAGGACCAAGGGGAAGAGAACCTCCAGGGCCTTGGTCTTGCCGGAACCGTTGTGCCCGCGCAGGACCAGGCGTCCGTCGGCGAAGACGAACTCCTCGTCGGTGTAGTCCCATAGGCCGATCACTCCGGCGCGGGTGGGCTTGAAGCGGACCTCCGACCGGTCAGCGGTGCGGGAGTGAGGGATGAGCGTCATCGAGAGGTTTCCTCAGTGGGGAAGTCAAGAGCGAACTGGCCGTCGTGCGCGGGGCGCGGTAGGACGGCGGTGATATTGCGGTAGCGGCCGGCCGCGGGCCGGACCAGAATCCCGCCGGGGACGATGTGGACCAGGCGCAGGTCCGCCAGGAGCGCGACCGCCTCCGCCAGTAGCCCGCCGGGATCGGCCTGCCACTTGTTGGTGAAGGACGAGGGGCCGAACTCCTCATAGAGCTCGGTGATCATCTGCTCCAGCGTGCCGTGTTCCACGAAGGGCAAGCCCGTCTGCCCCTCATGCTCCGGGGAGTCCGGATCGGCCTCGGCCGCGTGCTCGCCAGCATCCGCGTGCGGGTCGTGCGCCAAGGCTTCGAGCGTGCCCGCCTGCGGCAGGGCCATATCGATGCGGCTGAGCAGGACTGCGTGTTCCTCTCCTGGATCGGTGGGCAGGAGGTAGTGAAGGCTGCTGGCCCGGTCCGGGTCTTCCCGAAGGTCCGCGATCTTCGCGAGTATCAGCCCGGCAGTCCGGTTGACGGCTCCGCCGCGGCCGGGGAACCGCTTGTCCGTAAAGTGCCCTGTGGTGTCTACGAGCATGATGCCCTCGGCCCGGCGCTCGACAGGCAACCCGGTCAGCCGTGCGATGTCCTCGGCCAGGGTGGGCTGGCGCAGTGCTGTCGCGGTCTCCGCGTCGGTGTCGCTGAAGTAGACCACCGGGTACTCGATCAGCAGCCGACGGGCTCGCTGGGCAGCAAAGCGGCGACGGGGGTCGCGCCCGGTGCCGGCGGTCGGAGTGTCCAACAGCCCAGCAGCGCTGACCAGGTGCTGCAGCGGTTTGTTCGGCCGGAAAAGCGCCGCGCAGGTGTCGTGGTCGATGTCGAACAGCGCGTCCCCGCGGTCGTGGTCACGGGCCCAGTCCTCCATGGAGCCATCGGAGATCCGCAGTGCACCCCGGTCGACGAGCCAGTCCATCACGTCAACGACCGCGTCCTTGTGACCTGGTGCGGTCGCATCGAAGCCCAAGTGCTCGATCGTGTTCGCGGACGGCGTGAGCAGTTTGACGAGATCGGCGAGATTGATCTCGACGCGCGACCTGTGCAGGCAGGCCAAGATCAGACAGAGGTAGGCCAGCCGCCGCCGGTCGAAGGGTCGCTTGCTCTTCACCGTGAGGAACGCCTGGCTGGCGTCGAAGGCGTCCAGCCGCCGCAGCAGCCGTGCGTGGCGGGCGCTGGTCTGCAAGGAGTAGCCGAACAGGTCACGGAAGTCCTTGGCCAGTTCGTCGGCCCATTGCAGCACCAGCGCAAGCGCCTTGGCCCGCGGGTAGCTCTCGGTGACGATGCCATGCAGCAGCATGAGCCGGGCCGCTTGCTGGTACGAGCCAAGGTCTGCGGTCTCCACGGAGGCGGCTACGCGATGGGCGGGCATCAGGATTTCTCCGTTCGGCTTCGGCGCATCGCACCATGGGGCTTGATCTCCAGGGCGAAGCCGGGCAGGTGCAGCGTGCCGGTCTCGGTCCGCAGCTGGCTGCCGCGCTCGTTCGGGATCAGGCGCAGCGTCAGGACGTCGCTGCTGCCGGTGCCGGAACGCAGTCGGCCCGCGACGACCGTTCGCACCTGCAGGGCACGGGTTAGTAGCTTGAGCACGGCGCGGGTCTCCGCCTCGTTCAGCACCCGGTCGTGCGGCCCATGGTCCAGGAGATCCTTCGCGGCCTCCCGGTCCGCGGCCCGATCCGCCAACTGCTGCTCACGTAGCCGGGCATGGGCACCACGGCGGGTACGGACCGGTTGCGGGCCACCCGGTGCTGGCCGCTTGCCGTGCCGGAACAGGCTGATGCTGACCTCTACACCAGGCGCATCCCACCACGTCGTCCGCGGCGAGATCTGGTCATCGTCGTCGTGGGCACCCGATAGATGACGTACCGAGCGGAGGTCGAAGGCGGCGGACACGAGGGCGTTCGCAGCCTGCTCATCCGGCGCAGCCGCTGCCCAGGCGGCAAGATGCCGGAGTTGGGTGGTCCGGCTCACCCCTCCTCGACGTGACTCCGTCACCTGCCGCAGCAGGGCGATGACCCCCGAAATGGCCGTGCGCGTAGCGCCTTGCAAATGGGCGGCTTTGGTCTCCGCGGGGCCGTCCGCCAAGAACCATTGGCGCAGCCCGATCCAGCGCCGCCGCCAGTCCTCCAGGCGTGCGGACGGCCGCATCATGGGCCGCTCATCCACTGCGGCGGCCCGCTCCAGCAAGGTCTCGACCCCGGTGTCTTCCACCTCGTACACGGCCTCGGCCAGCCGGGGCGCGTAGCGCTCCAGTTCCGCTGTGAACTCACTCATGTGTGCCAGCAGCGCGTGCTTGTAGCGCAGGAACGTCTCAGGAGAGACATCTGTCGTGCGCGCCACGTCGTTCAGGGTCAGATAG
Organism: Streptomyces sp. NPDC058955; assembly: GCF_042741435.1. Lineage (NCBI taxonomy): Bacteria > Bacillati > Actinomycetota > Actinomycetes > Kitasatosporales > Streptomycetaceae > Streptomyces > Streptomyces sp. NPDC058955. The sequence continues at coordinate 42,491 of NZ_JBHYKM010000002.1, forward strand.
AAGCGCGCCGCCCGCTGGGTCATGTCTTCCAGCACGCTGTCGAGGCGTGCGAGCTTGCGGTACACCTCGTCCCGGTCGCCTTCCCGGTTCGCTGTCGCCAGCGCCTTGAAGTCCGTCAGGATGTCGGCAAAGACCAGCCGCGACAGGTTCGCGTCCTGTACGCGGGAGCCGATGACCTCCTCCACCGCGCGGTAGACGCGGTAGCCGATCTCCGTGAACTGGTAGACCGATTGCCGGTTCCGGTATGCGGCAAGATTGCCGCACCGCAACGGATCTTCCACTCGATAGAGGACCTGCTCGTCGTCCGAGGAGAGGTTGTCGAGCATGCCCCGCAGATTCAGATCCGCAGCAGACGGTACCTCGTCGTGCTCTGTGGCGAGCTCCTTCAGCGTGTTCGCCACGTCGTCAGGGTGAACCTGTAACTGGTGTACCGCTCGCAGTACGTTCATCGCACGCAGCACCCACAAATATGCGACAGGATCATCACGCTGCGTGAAGTTGAACAGTCGCAGGCGGTCGCCCACCGTCAATGAATCAAGATCGAATGACTCGGAGACTCCAGAGTCATCACGCTGGAACACTTACGCCGCCCCTCATCTCGGCACGCATTGCGCATACCCTGACAGACGCCACTGACAATCGAGGCCGGAAGAGAAGCGGTTTCCCTCTCTTCAGCGCTCTCGGCAGAATCGAACGGCCTCGCCTCCTCCGATCGTTTGGCCGCCTCGACTCGTTGCCGCCACCCTCGCGAGTCTCGGCAACGCCCTCGCCATCGCCCGCGAGCCGATGCGCCTGGAATGGGGCGATTGAAACCAAGTTCCTGGCCAACGATCTCCCAGAACTGTTGGATACGCAGAGTCGCCGCTCAGTAGCGGTGAACAGCGAGGGGCCTGCGAGAGGTCGTGGTTCACGAGGGAAGAAGTGGTTATAGCTCTCCCCCCAGGCGAGCCCGACCGCGCTGCCGTACGACCGGATCGGTGCTGAGGGCTGCGTCGGCGAGCTGATGAATGCGCCAGTACACCTGGACTCTGCGGACGGCGTCCGGAGCGGGCTGGCGGGCGACCTGAAGCACGTCGGTGGGGTTGGTCAGGTCGAGACGGACGGCGAGGCGGGCGAGGTCGGACAGCGGGTCGCCGAAGGCGGCGAGTTCCCAGTCCAGTAGCAGTGACCCGCCAGCCGCGGGCCTGACGAGGTGACCCGGCTGCAGGTCGTGGTGCAGCAGTCTGGGCTCGATGTCCAGGTTCGTCGTGTCGAGTTGGCGGCGGAGGGCCGCCGCGGCGGGCGCGAGGTCGGGTGCGGCAGTCGTGTACATATCGAGACGGCCGTGAAGGTAGCGGTGCCAGGTGCGGTACTGCCGGGCTCCGGCGAGCCGACCGGTATGGGGGCCCGTGATGCGATGGACGGCGGCGAGGGGGCCGACCAGCTCGTGAAGGAGCTGGCCGGCAGGGACGGGCTCAGCGTGGACCGCGGTCTGCGCGGTCC